>JAHHQT010000070.1 GCA_020026215.1 Muribaculaceae bacterium | reverse complement strand
TTAGCAAATATAATATTTTATTCTTTGCTGACACAGTTTAATTTACATCCTCTATTGTTATGAAACTAAACTATTCCGGAACGTAGATAATTTCTCCGTTTTCGAGTTCGTAAGCGATACCCACTTTTTTACCCTTCTTACCGCTCTTTTGAGATTGGTCTTCACTCGGAGTATATTTGTTTATCTTGTTACCTTCTTTGGTGATGATTTCCATGTTTTCCTTACCAGGATTCTTCACCATGGTAAAGTCCTCCTGACTGAACATTTCAGTCATATTGTAACGGCTCACCAAAGCAACCATCAATGCCACAGCAAACACCATTGCAACGTCGAACAAATTGCTCACTACGCTCATTGGGTCGTTATCTTCCTCTTTGCGTAATAAATTTCTCTTCATTGCTTAGGCGTTTTTCTTTTCGTTAAACATTTCAGACAAGAATTCCAAGTTTGTCATGTCCTGCAAGTACCAGCGTTGTTTTACTTGTTGTGTAACAAAACCGATTGCCGCAACGAACAAACCGACAACTGTTGTTGCAAAAGCTACTTGCATGTTGTAGGCCATTGATGAGATATCACCTGCAGCAAGACCAACCAATGCAGGACCCATAGGAATCAATGTACCCATCAAACCCAACATAGGGCCCATCTTGTTCAATGTTTTAGAAATAGCCAAATCCTTGTCAGCCATGATTTCGTAATCAGCCAACAGACGGCTTACGTGAGCAGGGCTGTCTTTCACTTCCATCACTTTACGAATATAGCGGATAACCAAGCTATTTGATTTTTTAGGTAATTTGTCCACCAATTGATCCAAGTTTGCAGGAGTCAATTCAGCAAATTCCTTACGAAGCATGGCTTCTGTCTTGCGAATTGCGATGTATTGTCCGAAGAAGTTACCAATCAAAATCAATGAACGGATGAAAAAGAAAATCAAAAGGATGATTACCGGAACCAACAAGCCAGTAGAAATCCAGTATAGAATATCAGAAATGTAATTCATAATAATTATTTTTAATTTTAGATACGTATTATTTTTGTTTGTAAAGTCTATTCATTTTGAAACGGCGCAATACCAATCCGATTGCCGTTCCTCCGATAATCAAGACAATGATACCTGCCAAGGCTGCCCAATTTACTTCACTGATACCGTTCACGGCTGTACGGCCGTTTACAGTAGCCACAACGCCAAGAATGGCAGTCATTGCATTGGTAATGAACAACAGCTCCAAACGAAGCTCCTTTTCAGGCAAAAGTTTGCGAAGGCCGATTGTTCCCAACGGAATCAAGACAAACACTGCCGCAGCCATTACCCATGCCACGGTAGAGAAAGACTTGCCTGGAAAGGCAAAAATCAAAGCGACCAACATACTGAACAATACAGGAAAAATCAAGATGCCCGGGAACCAGCGCAAAATGCGGTAAGCCCACAATGTCGCAGGTTTGGCAATCCCCCCTGTCATCATGTGTACAGCCAACATGCAGAATGCCATTTGGATACAAACCTCAATACTCAAAATCACAGATGTATCCAACATCAATTCTGTGTTCGACAACCAGTCGGCTATCTGAGTTTTGGATTGTTCAATGGCGTATGGCCACATGTTGCCTACAAACAACGCACAGGCAATGGTTGTTACAGCCACTGCCCAGCGTTTACTATAAGTCTGCTTCAACATAAAATTGAAGCAGACCAAAGATATTAGTATTATTACAACTGTCTGCATTCTTATTCTTGCTCTTGTTGCTTGCGTTTACGACGAATGACAAAGATTAATACTACGATCACGATAGCTACTGCTACGGCAACCAATGTGTTACTCAATGTATTTGTCTGTTCATCGGCTTGAGCATTTGCCACTTCTTCTTTCTTCATGACCATGCTCTTATCGTCAGATTCAGCCACTTTTTCGCGAACTTCCTGAATCTTATCCATATAAACCTTAGCACTTTCAGGGTCTGTGTTCTTGGAAATGAATTCACGCAATTTAGCGTTATCACAAACAAAGCCTGAACATCCAGGATTGTATTTCTTCACCAATTCAGTATGAAGTTTTGCAATATCGGCAAGTTGTTGTTCGCTTGCTTTCCACATACCTTTACGGGCTGTTTCCATCATCACAGCTGTGATTTCCTGTAAAGCAGCAGGATTGTATTTTTCGAAGTAGTCTTGTACTCCCAAATCGAATTTATCCTTCACGTAAACGTTGTAGATTTCATCCCACATTTCCTTGTCGATAGCCTTAGGCTTCATCACATTCCAACCGTAAGTGTTACGAATGATTTCAGCAAATGAACCTGCAGCACTTGCTTCACCCTTCATCTGTTCTTTGATGTAGTTAGGATTGAAGATAGTAGTACGGCTTTCAACACCGATAGCTTCTTTCACTTCTTGCATACGTACGTTGTTACGGTTACGATAGTCACTCAAGTAAGCGTCAGGGTCTTTACCGGTCACGTTACGTACCGCCAAGTTCATACCACCCATGAATTCATAGACGTGGTCAAGGCTCAAAGCACCCCAAGTATTGCTTTGACGAGGTTGGATAACGGCATCTGTACGAGTCAACGCTGCTTCAAAGGCGAATTGGCGGAATGCTTCCCAGTTCTTTTCACTACCATAGTAAGCACCCATATTGTTCAAATAAACATCGGCAATTTCCTTTTCGCTTTCCCAACGGTCACCGGCTTCAACCATACCCTGGATACCTGTACCGTAACCGCCGTTCATACCACCGAATACACGGAATGTAGCGATTTCGCGGGCATCTTTAGGAGTCAAGCCTTTTTCAATCAAGTGACGTTCAGCTTCAACAACGCCTTCTGCAACCATATTTTGGAATTCATCCTTGTCTTTGGCAGCCGCAGCCATTTCAACGGCACGGTTAATCAAGAACAAGCGAGATGCAGCCAAGTCACGCAACTGACCGCTGGTTTGTACGACAACGTCAATACGTGGACGACCCAATTCCTTAGAAGGAATCAAACGAATGTCGCTTACACGACCGAATGCGTCGCGGATAGGTTCAACACCCAGCATGTATAGAATTTGTGCAATAGTAGCACCTTCTGTTTCGATGAATTCACCACTCCACAAAGTGTAGCTGACCTTACGAGGAATAGAGTCGTTGTGGCGTTTCTTATACATATTGATTGTATTTTCAGCCAAACGGATACCTTTTTCCCATGCAGATTCAGAAGGAGTAGCTTCAGCATTGATAGAATACAAGTTACGACCGGTAGGCAATGTATTAGGATTAGCGATTGGATCACCACCCGGAGACGGTTGGGTGTAACCACCGTTCATTGCATTCACCAAACTTGCCAATTCCATAGCAGGACTTTCTTTCAAGTTCTTGCGGTAGCGGTTCACGTTCTTGATAGTACGTTCCACTTCGATAATGGCTGTAGCCTTAGTGATTTGGTCTTTAGTATATTCTTTTTTCTTCATCATCTTCTTCATCATAGATGACATACCCTCTTTCTTACTGTCTCCGCCCTTGGCAGTGTCGGCCTTAGCCATCATTGCAGGTTTTTCAGTTTTAGCGTGTGGGTGTTTGCCTGATTTCATCATAGCCATAGCTTCAGAGAATGTCATATTTCTCAAAGCATCCAACATTTTAGCAGGAATTTTTGACTTGATGCCTTCCGGCAATTTGTCAATGAATGAAGACAAGTTTTTGGCATCTTTGGCACCTTCCATTTTAGCAAGCGATGTTGCAAAATCTGTCATCATAGAAGACATTGGGTTCTTTCCTTTAGAACCGCCCATCATCATACCGCCCATAGATTGTTTTTCCATGTCAATATCTTCAGCGGCAGCCATCATCATAGTCATCAAACCGTCAGGGTTGTTACGTGCCTTGTCGATTTCGTGAGCCAAATCCAATTCTTCTTTGCTGATTTTAGCAGTACGAAGTACCAAATCATCAGTATTCATGTTTGGATTAGCCAACAAACGGCCTACCAAGTCATGAGCAGGGTTCAAGTAGCGTGCAGTAAAGATACTGCGGTGTTTTTCCACTTGAGGTTTGGCAATGCCTCTCAATTTGTCCAAAGCCAACAGGCTGTAAGCGATTGGCTCTGTAGCCATTGCATAGACACTGGTGATGATACGTTCTTCTTCGTAAGGTTCGCCCATGATATAAGGCTTACCGATTACTTTTTCATTTGACAATTCTTCAGCGAAGTTTTCGATACGTGCAATTTCGTCTTCAGTATAAGGAGTACCCTTGATGCTGTCCAATTCCAATTCACGATGAATACCCATCTTCAAAGTCAAATCCTTGACTTTCAAAGAAGCTCTGTCCAATTGAGCTTGAGTGTAGTGTTCCTCACCCAAGATATTGTTGTAGTTCTTCACAGCCTCGTGCAATTCGCGGTAGATACCTCTAACGTTACTTGGCATGAAAGGAGGAGTCAAGTAAGATTGCAAACCTGCATAAGAACGACGTTTAGCGATGATACCTTCACCTACGTTACCAATAGAGTAGATGTAGAAGTGAGGCACTGCTCCGACCAATCTGTCAGGCCAGTCCTTCGCACACAATGCAACTTGTTTTTTAGGAGTAAATTCCAAGCTACCGTGAGTACCGAAGTGAATCAAAGCGTCAGCCTTGAATCCGAATTGAGCCCACAAATAAGAAGCGATGTAGTTGTGAGGAGGTGCAGCGTCAGTACCGTGAGCAATCTTAAACGCATTCTCGCCACCACCTGCTGCGTGTTGAGGAATCAATACCACGTTACCCAATTGGATACGGGTAAGACCAAGGTTGCCTTCCGGAGTAGCCATATAAGTACCCGGGAATTCACCGTTCAATTCAACGACCTCAGCATATTTTTCAGGACGAAGGTGATTTTTCACCCAACCTTCGTATTGTTCTTTAGTAATGATTTCAGGGTCGGAAGTCTTCATAAATTCAGCGATAGCGCCTTCAGAGTAAGAATTGAAGACAGCACCGCGTTCTTGAATCAATTTTGACAAACCGTCAGCCGTACTTGGAAGACCGTCAAGGTTATAGCCTGATTTCTTCAAGTGAGTCAACACATTGAACAAAGATGAAGAAACACCCATACCGCCGGCATTCAAAGTGTTTTGACCAGGACCTTTATAGTAGAAGATAGCCACACGTTTTTCAGAGTTTGGCTTTTTCTTCAAGTTGATATAATTGTTGACAGATTGTACAAATGTTTCCAAACGTTCAGGAATAGTGTATGCTTCCTGCATGCCTTCGTCGTTCAATCTATGACCATAGATGACAAATGTACGCAAAGCACCGTCGATTTCAGGAGTAACAACACTTTGTGACAAGAAACCGCCACTCATACCCATTGGATCGTCTTCCCATTTGTCAACCAAGCGGTTCACGTTCAATGGAGCAAACAATGGAATGTTTTGTTCAGTCAAATAGTTCACGATGTAATCGCCCATACGGCCGTGAGCCATGTTGATTACAGCAGAAGCGTTGATAGAATCAATGTGATGTTTTTTCACAAATTTTCTCATAGAGCGAATTGGATAAACCATGTTGCCGGTTTCTTCCAATTTTGCAATCAAGTCAACAGGATCACCCATTTGACCGGTTACGACAATGCCAGGAGCACCCTCTTTCCAGATGTTGTTATCTTTTAAGAATTTGTGATATTCTTCGATAGAATTAAAACCAAGAGGTTCGTTTTCAGGGTCTTTAGGGTTTTGGTGATAAATCATATCGTGAGAAGCCTCAACCACCTTTTCAGGTTCTGTGACATTGAAAATTTTCTTATCAATATCCTTTCTCACATAGTTCAACAAGCTACGGTAGTTTCTACGACCACCATTGCTCAAATACATGCGTAAAGAATCTGCAACAATAGAATCCACAGAACAGATATTGTTCATCGGATTTGTAATAGCTGTAGCCAATACAGGAAGTCCGTCATTGGCAGCTTTTTGAATCACAGCGCGTTGGTCTTCAGTGATGCGAAGTCCCATTGCATTAATAAGAATCATATCGTAGTCGTTCAACTCGTCGATTTCATCAATACTAACTTCACCGATTTTGATGGAGCTGTTGTCATTGGCTTTTGAGAATTCACCCAAAGAAATGACAGAGTAATTAATAAAACCAACTTTTGTTGTGCTTCCCCAAAGGTTCCACACAACAAAAGTTATTACGGCTAGAACTGCAACGATAGAAACAATTACTAAATTTTTTCTTTTCATTGATTTTCTATATTTATTTTTTTCATTATAATCTGAATAAGTCAGCCAAGTTAATTGAAGCTGTACCTACAAAACTGATACCCTTTTGAGGGACTTGGACTCCTGAGTCAGCAGAAGTATCTTTATAGTTGAACAAGTTGTCAACCATGAATCCAACAGTAATACCTCTTGGTACTTTCACTGTCAAGTTCAATGAACACATTGTACGAGGGTCATAAGTCACATAAGACAAGTCCTTTGTTTCAGAGTTAAATCTGTATGTATCCAATTTAGAAGTCCATTGACCATTCAAAGTAACTGTACCTGTTACATTACGGATGTCCTTTTGGTAAGAAACATTAAATGTAATACTGTGAGGACGGGTAGTTGAAGTGTTCTTGCCTTGATATTCTTCGTAATCATTTACGAATGCGTAAGAACCCATCATAGACACACCGCATCTGTATCTCATACGCATAATAGCTTCAACACCTGTTGTATAGGCTTTGTCCTTATTGACGTATTGAGAGTCACCGCTTTCAAGGTCAATCATATCAATTTTGTCTTTGAAACGGTTGTGGTAAGCTGAAACTGAAGTATTGAAACCTCCGATTGTTGTTTCTTTTGAGAATTCAACAGAAGCACTCACTTGATGGCTCTTTTCAGGAATCAAGTCTTCGTTACCATAAATCATGAACCAGCCAAGACCACCCATATCGTATGCTGAGTACAATTCCTTCAACGATGGTGTTCTGTAACCGTTGGCATAACCGGCACGGAAAATCCAGTGATTGTCCAAGTTGTACATCATAGACAATTTAGGAGTAACGTGGAACGGATATTTAGTTTCGCTATCGGCACGCAAACCAAGAACAATATTGAAGTTGTCTGTAACAGACCAGTCATCTTGAGCATAAAGGTCAAAGTGCTTGCGGTCAAAGTGAGAAGAGTCACGAAGCATGTAGTGTTTCATATATTCTGTTTCACCTTCAACACCTGCACTGAATGAGTGTCTGTCTCCGAATTGGCCTGTATAGTTCAAACGAAGTGTTTGTTGACGATGGCTGAAATTCTTGGTAGTTCTGTGTGCCTCCCAATAATTTTGGTTTTTGTCATATCGGTCGAAGATATAGGACAAGTCCAAGATGTTATTAGGATTGACAATATACTTAGTCTTACCACTGATTGTGTAGTCAACATAAGATTCCTGGAATTTCTTACCTTCACGGACGTCTCGTTTGTTATTGTAGAATGTACCCTTCACTTCAGCACTCCATTTATCAGTAAATGCATAGCCGAATTTTTGCGAAGCATCCCATATTTGGTAACCGTAGATAGTAGTAGAGTATGCCTCGTTAGGAATAATTTCTTCAGTTCCGTCTGGATGAATCACGTGAGTGTCCTTACCCTTTTCGTCACCGATAGTATATTTATTCTTGTGACGGTATCCCAAAGTTGTATAAGAGTTGAAACGGCTCTTTCTTGTACCTACAGACAATGAGTAGTTTTCACCATTATTTCCAGCATAACGTGCGCTCAAATTACCAGAGAACGGACGATTTGCAGATTTTGTGATAACGTTGATAACACCACCCAAAGCGTTTGAGCCATAAAGCGTTGAAGCAGCACCACGAACGACTTCGATACGTTCGATGTCATCTACATTGAAACGATTGAAATCGACGTTTCTTGCAGCACCTTCACCGGAAACACGTTCACCATCAATTAGGAACACAATATAGTCAGCATCGACACCCTGATATTTGATGGATGGTGCCTGACTCATTGAGTTGTAACCGATCTGGATACCCGGCAATGTGTATTGCAATAGAGATTGGAAATCTTGAGGATTTGCCTTTTTGATATCAGCGTTTGAAATGACACGTGTAATCACTGGGATTTCCTTCAATGGTTTTTCAACACGTACGCCGGTTACAACAACTTCATCAATAAAGTTATCGGCAGGTTCCATGTTGACAACAACAGGAGCTCCGTCAGTCACACCTTCTACATTTTTTGATTTGTAGCCGATATAGCTAACCTTCAACTTTTGTTTTCCGGCATTACGCAAGCTAACGGTAAATTCACCTTTAGCATTTGTTCCTGAACCGATTGTAGTTCCAAGAGCGACAACTGATGCTCCTGGCAATGGCTCACCCTTTTCGTTGTAAACCTTACCGTGAATATTATAACTGACACCATTGTCAGCCGGTTCGACAGCAAAAACGGTAGCCGAAGCTACCGTAAGTATTGCAATTAATACATATCTAATTGACTTCATATTAATTATTTAGAGATGTATTGGTATTGGAATTTAACAGCTTTTTTACCATTTTCATCCAAACGATCCAAGAATTTAATCTTAGCCCAAGCACCGTTTTTACATTTTACGACGAAAATGTTTTCTTCTACAGTATATTTGTAAGGAGGCATGCTACCAGTCGGAGTTTTAGTTACCCAGCTGCAAAGTGATGGGTTGATTGTTCCTTTACCGTAACCGATGGCACCATTCATCATACCTTTCATATCAACATACATCTTAGCATCTTCTGCTTTGAATGATTCGTCAGCTACCCAACCTTCTGCTGGAAGAGAAGTAACTTCATCAAATTTAGTGAAGTTAGTTTTAACTGCTTCTGTTCCGTTTGTACGTACTTCATAGTAGTGAACAGCAATATCCCATTCAGCAGGAACTTGACCTTTAATTTCAGGATCAACGAATTTAGCTGGAATGTTGTTTTCTGGATTTTCTTTATCTTCTACTCCATTGTACCACCATGGTCCAGGAACTGTAGCTGTTGCTGTTTCACCAGTCTTCAAGTTAATGTATGTCCAAACTGTATAGTCTGCAGTTTTTACCAACATTTCTTTTGTTTGAATTTCAGCAGGATTCTTGTCGTTACCACCATCTGGTTCTTCATTGTCTGAACAGCTAACTGCCACAAAAGCAAGAGCAGCCATAGCTAGGATTTTGTTTAGTTTCATAAATGTACCTTAAATTTATTGTTATTGTTTTAATTTTTATTTCTATTTCTGTTGCAAAGGTAGAAAGTGCCCATTTTTCGCACAATACCCAAAAATAGTGAATTTTCTATGTTATATAACATATTCTGCACGATTCCGCTCATTTGCGCATAGTGTATATTATTACCTATCAGCATATTAACATATTTTTATATAATAATACCTTTTTGTTGGTATCCCATTTTCATAAATTTTAATATTTTTAGATTTTCACAATTTATAGCGTATTATTTGACCAAATTTTATACCAAATAGGTTATTAAATTAATCTTTCAAGAAACGCTATCCTTAGTATATATTGAGGACTTCATGTGTTTTATACAATCTTCCAGACACACCCATTTCCCAACAATCTTCCTCCCAAGCAAAAGAAGGCTTTAAATAAAAAAATCAAAAAAAATTCCCAAACTCTTGCATAATCCAAACACTCGTTGTATCTTTGCACTCACTAACAAGAACAGAGATACATTGGTGTGTTAGTTCAGCTGGTTAGAATACATGCCTGTCACGCATGGGGTCACG
>JAHHQT010000069.1 GCA_020026215.1 Muribaculaceae bacterium | reverse complement strand
AATTTAATGTTATCCATTTCAAACAACTTTTCATATTGCTTGATAACAGCATTTTTAGGTTGAGTCAAGATGTTTTTCAACGCCTCTCTGTCAAGAGGCTCAAGGTTTGTCAAAATTGGCAGACGACCGATAATTTCCGGTATCAAACCAAATGATTTCAAATCTTGAGGAGTTACATAATTAATTAATTGTTCACGTTGGATTTTACGAGCAGTATTGTTTGCTCCATAACCCACAACATGTGTATTTAATCTTTGTGCAATTTTTCTTTCTATTCCGTCAAATGCACCGCCACAAATAAACAATATGTTCTTAGTATCAACAGCTATCATTTTTTGTTCTGGATGCTTGCGTCCGCCATTTGGTGGCACATTGACAATAGATCCTTCCAATAGCTTTAAAAGTCCCTGTTGCACACCTTCTCCGCTAACATCACGTGTTATTGAAGGATTGTCACCTTTACGGGCAATTTTGTCAATCTCATCAATAAAAACGATGCCTTTTTCTGCTTCTGCCACATCATAGTCACAGGCTTGAAGCAAACGAACCAAAAGGCTTTCAATATCTTCGCCCACATAACCGGCTTCAGTCAATACTGTTGCATCAACAATCGCAAAAGGCACTTTTAACAATCTTGCAATTGTTTTAGCCAATAAGGTTTTACCAGTTCCTGTTGGTCCGACTATGATAATATTGCTCTTTTCAATCTCGACATCATCCGTTTCAGGCTGCAACAAGCGTTTATAATGGTTGTAAACAGCCACAGACAAGAACTTCTTTGCATTGTCTTGACCTATTACATATTTATCGAGGAACTCAACGATTTCTTTTGGCTTAGGGATTTCTGTAAGTTCCAAATCCCCTTTCTTCACTTTCTTTTTACCTTTTTTATCGTCTGTTTCTCCAAAGAATTCCTTAGAGGCCATATGAGCTTGATCGATACAATAATTACATATTGCACCTTTGCCGTCCATTGTCGGTATCAAGAAAAGGGCTTGGTCCTCTGTTCTACCACAGAAACTACATGAATGTGAGGGTCTCTCTTTCTTAGTCATTATTTCTTATCCAATCCCTTAATTAAAATATCATCAATCATTCCATATTCCTTAGCTTCTCGTGATGTCATCCAATAATCACGGTCACTGTCCTTATAGACCTTATCGAAATCCACACCAGAATGATTAGAAATAATTGTGTATAATTCTGTTTTTAATTTTTGAATTTCGCGAGCTGTAATTTCAATATCTGAAGCTTGTCCTTGAGCGCCACCCATCGGTTGATGAATCATAACTCTTGAATGATCCAAGGCAAAACGCTTTCCCTTTTCTCCTGCCACTAACAATACTGCAGCCATAGAAGCGGCTATGCCAGTACAGATAGTATTCACGTCACTTGAGATAAATTGCATGGTATCATAGATACCTAAGCCTGCATATACCGAACCGCCAGGAGAATTAATATAAATTGAAATATCTTTTCCAGGTTCAGCTGAATCTAAATATAATAATTGTGCTTGTATTACATTTGCTGTATAATCGTCAATTTGTGTTCCCAAAAAGATGATGCGATCCATCATCAAGCGAGAGAAGACATCCATTTGAGCAACATTCATCTGACGTTCTTCAATGATAGTCGGAGAAATGTAGCTACTTGTAATGCGAGTATAATCATCAACAACATGCCCGTTGATTCCCATATGCTTTACCGCAAAATTTCTAAAATCATTAACCATATAATGTCTATTTGTTAAATTATTATTTTCTATCTATGCAAACTTACATAAAAAACTCCTATTTTCATATTAAAACGACAAAAATAGTAGCATATTTTTCAAGAAAAAAGCGGGAAGTTACCATATAACTTCCCGCAAAATTTGCAATATTTTTTCTTTAATCTATTTTTTCAATACTTTATGGATTGCATTACCAATCTTCACAAGATATAATCCCGACTGATATCTACTTAAATCAATAGCATTATGACCTTCTACAGCAATATTTGAATATACTTGTGCACCTGCTAGATTGTAAATCTGTACCAATTCTGATTGATTAAGGCAGAATGACAACAATCCAGTAGAAGCTATATGAACACGCAAATTGTCGTTGTTCAATTCCTCTACAGCACCATCTCCATATTTACTGATAAAATCTGCTAAAACTTTTTCATCCATTTTCACAGACTCATCAACAACTTCCTCATTCCCAACTTTTTTCGTATGGTTGTTAATAATCTTTTTGATTTCGGTACTATTTTCACCCAGAATACCATTTGTTGCATTCACGCCTGTATAAACTCTAACAAAGTCAACCCCCGGCATTTTAACAGTATTTCCAGATTCATCTACTGCCCAGTCAATATCAACCTTTGCACCTTCACTACGAGTCTTGCGATCTGTCTCAGTATTAGGATAGTTATCAGCATAACCAAAGTCATATCTCACTAATACATATTGGTCGCCCTCTTTAGTACTATTATTTGGCAACAAAGAGCCTTTAAATACCATTCTATCCTCCTTAATCCACTCGGGCCAGTATGCTTGCTTATGGTAACTTGATCTATAAACATAACCTGAACCGCCCATATTGTCAGTCCATTTTATATCTTCATTCACAGAAGTTGGCTTAAAATAGGTAATCTCATAATTTGAAAGAGTCGCGTTATATTCACTACCAGCTATTTCAAACCAAACATCATCAGGCAAACCGTTCCCATTCAAGTCATAAGAGACCATGATAATTCCAGGTTCACTACTACCACCCTTAGTTGTAGTACTATTAGATTGCAATGCATTACCTTCGACATAGAAATCTCGTTTACCAGGCA
Source organism: Muribaculaceae bacterium (assembly GCA_020026215.1). Lineage (GTDB taxonomy): Bacteria > Bacteroidota > Bacteroidia > Bacteroidales > Muribaculaceae > Limisoma. The sequence goes on along the minus strand of JAHHQT010000069.1, from coordinate 7,007 downwards.
CATTAACAATCGTTTTTTCAAAACCATAAGTTACATATCCGCCATAAGCACCCAATGTAACAACTGCATCTTCATTTACAATATAGTCATAAACTCTTCCACACATTGCCTTAACGTCATCACCCGGCATGTATTCAGGCAATTCATTAACAAATTGTCCAGGAGCAGGTACATACTCTAGTACACGATTGCAGATTGGAGTTACCGCAGAAGAAACTCCTGTCAATGACAAACAAAATGCAAATAATAAAATTTTTCTCATATTCATATACATGTTTTTTATTTTTTCAAATTTCCTTTAAAAGCGATACGTGATGGAATATCACCTGTCTTTTGCTTCCATTTCAAAACGCCGTCCTTTGAATAACAGAATAAAGTTCCGGATATAACATACATTTTAGCATCACATACATAAATATCCTTTGTTATTGGATTTACCATAATTCCATAAGGCCTTTTTATAGTAACTTCCGTGCCATCCTTGATAAAGTTATCATCAATGACACTTAATGTCTTTACATCTATTTTAGCATAAGAGACTGCCTCATCACCACTAATATTACTCCATTCATTGGAAATGACGTATGCGATATCATCAACGATACATAAATCAGATGCAGGAATTTGCATATCTTTGACAACACTCTTCGATATAGGATCAATAACAAGCAAAGTAGAATGCTTGTCATAATAGTCTCCACGAGAACTCACCCACAGCCTTCCCATTGAATCATGTTTCAATCGATGCAAATTAAACGCGTTATCCAATACAATAACGTCAATCAATGAGAATGTTTCAAGATCAATCACAGAAATCGTGTGGTCATAATCAGGAGCCATATAACCACCAGAATTTGCAACATATAATTTGTTTCCTATTATAGTCATCTCTTCCGGCTGGTATCCTACCTCCACAGACCCTTTTACTGTCATACTTAAAGTGTCAATTTGAAACACGGCTCCTTTAGGTGCCGTAGGATCAACCTGTACAGGACCAACGTAACTGCTCACATACACATTCTCCTTATGCCCCAAAAGATATCTACAATTTGGCACATCCACCTTTGCAATTCTAACCGCATTCTCAGCATTCATTATTTCCACCTTATGGGAACAATTCAGAACAGCATACAATCTGCCACCATATATCTGCAAATCATTGCCAACGTCACCAAAATCCTTGACAACATTGGGATTGCGTTCAGAATATATATTTCTATAGTACACACCTTTCGTATAGTCAAAAAAGTCCAAAGATGCCTTATTCTCACCCATATTACCTTCATTCAACAAATAGAATCCATCAATATCAGTAAACTCCGGCATGGTCACTTCAAACGCATCAGAATCAATTAGAATTTCTTCACGTTCACAAGATGATAGCGTAAATAATGCAACGACAAATGATAATAATATGCATATCGGTTTTAATCTCATAATTTCACTTTTAATGATATTCTGAAATTTCTTCCAGGCATAGGATAATTATGAATCACCTCATAAGCCTGGTTAAAGACATTGTTCAATTCTCCGGCAACCTTACATTCCACTTTTTTAAAAGTAAAATCTTTTGATAAGGACAAGTCATGGGTGTACCACGGTGGTTCAAAGTTTGAACGAATATTTTCTCTTGCACTATAACGTTCACCGGTATAGATAAAGCTGTAATTCAAATCCCAATTCTGCAAATTTAAGTTCAAGGATGTCGAAGCACTATGCTTCGGAATGTATGGAATTTGGTCTCCATAGAAATCATCAGCCTTGTCAGTAAAGTCTTGAGCTTTTTGGAAAGTATATTGAACATGCCATTTCAAATTTAACTTACGAATATGAGCCATCAAGTCAGAGGAAACCTCCAATCCTTTAATCTTAACCCTACCCAGATTCAACACTTTCCAGAACAATTGCCCTGCAGGATAAGCAATAATTTTATCTGTTACCTCATTGTAATAGACGTCTGCCCTACAACTAATCATATCGAAGAAAGGATGAGAGAATGTCTTATTATAAGTCAATCCCAAATCATATTGATTTGTAAATTCAGGTTTCAAATTAGTTGACAAGTCTCTATAATACATTTCATTAAAAGTCGGCATTCTAAAAATCCGCTTATAGAAACCATTGAATTTCAAGTCTATATTGTCAAACGGCTTATAAAAAAGGAAAACGGCAGGTGAAAATTCACTTTGATTAGGTGATTTCATAAACGCCTTTTTTGAATCGATATGCTCTTGGACAAACATTCCCAATACACTTGCCTGTGCACTGAACTTCTCAAAGTTAAAAGCAGTGGCCAAAGAAACCATCTCCGTCCAACGCAAAGGATGAGTGCAATCTTTCACATCCGAATGAAGTTTGTTCATTTGTCCATCTAAAGCACATGAAACCTCCCACCAATCTTTTAGAGTGAAAAGATTTGCCATAGACAAATAAGCCTCTTGTTGATAATAGTGATTATTTAGATATAATTCTTTAGGGTCATCTCTAAGAAAATTAGAATAATCCCAAGTAAATTTTGAGTTGATTTTCAATTTGTAAAAATCAGATATTTCTTTTTCAAACGCACCCTGACCCAAAAAAGTCTTGTCCCATTGTCTTTCACCATGTTTAAATACATTATTAACGATAGCGCCAGGGATACCACGCTCAGAAATATACATATAACCATTCAAATTCCATTTTCCCATTGGGATATAGCCATACAAGCCAATTTCGCCACGTAGAGCTTCCACATCACCATTTTGACGTGTGGCAGTAGTATCGAATGCCAAACTACCGTCCAAAGCCTTACGCTTATAACGGAATTTGTACTTACCATTAGCATAGGTGTATTCTGTATTAACAGACAATAGAATATGGTCAGTCAGTTTTTGTTCCCAAAGGAATGACGGATTAACCAAGCCAAAGCTCCCTGTTTTTAATTGTCCAACAATGTTGTAGTTTTTGCCTTCTTTAAATCGAGGTCTGCGTGTATTGATATAAATAGCACTGGCAGAACAAAAATCTTTAGCGGTTTGGAAAATCTCACTTTTTTGACCGTTATATAAAGAAATCTCTTCAATATTATCCAAAGAATAACGACCTAAGTCAACTTGACCATTCTGTGCATTCGCCAATTGAATTCCATTATAGAAAACGCCAACATGAGAGCTACCCATACTTCGGATATTAATGGTTTTTATACCACCAATACCACCATAATCCTTCAATTGGACTCCTGAAAAATAGCGCAATGCATCAGCCACAGTATTACTATTCAAATTATGCAACTGCGGCCCTGAAAGAGTTTGAGGCTTAATGATTAGTTTGTTTTTAACTTCAACAATGGAGACCTCCTGGATGGAGAATATTGAATCAAGAAATTCTTCAGAGTCATTCTGCTCTTGAGCACGACATTGAATACTTGGCATAACAATAGCCAAGGCAAGAGAAAACGACCTTATTAGATTAGACATATACTTCATAATTTAACCCGAATTTGTAGGTAATACAAGTGTCTCGCGGGTGTTTTAAATTAAAAGTTTTTAGTCCTGTATTCCGGCTTCTCCCCTTTAGTCAATTAAGCCTTCCCGAAAATCAGTGACCAAATTGTAGGATTAATGGAGTTACGGCAGCGAGTACTGCTCAGGATTTTCACCTGATTCCGTACGTGTTATTGCAACACGTCTATGCTAAAAACTTTACAAAGATAGCAATTATTTCCTAAGATGATTATGTATAGGTAATAATTTTAATGCATGATATAAAGGCTTGATTAATTGGTCTCCCAAGATAATTAATGTCACTGCTGCAATAATCAACAACACACCTGATATAATCCTAAAAGTTAACGGCTCTGCGAATGCTATTGCACTAATTGCCACTGCTGTAACTGGTTCCATGGCCCCCAAAACGGCTGTCGGCGTAGAGCCCACATAGTGAACCGCAGAAACCATCGCCATGCAAGATACCACTGTCGGGAACAATCCTAGAGCTGCTGCATTTAACCATAGTTCAGGTTTTGCCATAGGCTGGACAGCAAAACCGAATTGCAACTTCACCCAGAAGAAAAGGGAACCGATTAGGATGGAATAAAATGTCAATTTCAACCCACTCATCGTGTGGATTCGAGATTTATTAACCCCTACAATATAGAGAGCATAAGTCAAAGCAGAACAAATAATCCAGACAATACCTGTCATGCTCAACGTAGCGCCACTGTCGTCTTTATATAGGATAGAAATTCCCGTAAATGCAAGAATAATAGCAGTTATAGTAAGTATAGACACCTTCTCTTTAAAGACTAATGCCATTATTATTGTAACAAACACTGGATAGACAAACAAAATCGTTGATGCAATACCTGCAGACAGATAATTATAGCTTTCAAATAGTGTAAACGATGAAACACCAAACAATAACCCCATAACCAACAGCATGGGAATATCAGCCTTCTGTATCCTAAATGACTCTTTTTTCACAATCATTAGAACAGCGAGTCCTATCACAGCCATTAAGTAACGATAAAATAGTATACTGTCAATTCGCATTCCACTGTTCATCATAGGGATAGTAAACAATGGAATCAAACCATACGACATTGACGAGATGCAACCGTAAGTATAACCTTTAAATTTGCTATTCATAATCATTTTCTAAAAAATCGGTGCAAAGGTAATATTATTACAGATTTTAGGCAATATCTGCAATTATCAAATTTTACAATTTCCCCTATTTCAGGAGAATAAAACATAAATTGGATTAATTTTTAACGCAAGAATTTAGGAGCTGTAATAAAATAGCCAAAGCTTATGCCAAAATTCCAACGGTCAACATTGCTGTTTATATAATTACCATAAAGGCTAATTGATGCAAATGGAAGGTTGTAAGTTAAAGAAGCCTCACCTAGAAATCTCAATTTATTAAACCATTTACCATAATAAGCTTTACCTGATGCATCAGCAAGGATCTCGCGCATCGGAGTATATCCGTAGAATTCAGTTCTAAACTGAAGATTGTCTATAATTTTCACTATCGGGAGTATTCCCAAAGAAACAAAGGAATTTGCCCTTAATTCAGGAATAAATAGACTTTGAGTAGCTTGTGTTGGTAAAAATGCAGGAGCCTGCACAATTGAAGCAGTATAACTGTCAAACAATTTCTTGTTGGAGATAATAGCATCCAATTTTGCGCCCAATGAAAAATGCTTGCCCAATTTAATATATTGTTGCATATACAAATCTGCTTGCAACCAATGTAATTTGCTATACTCCGTTTCAATTCCGGTTTCTCTCAAAATAAACTTCTTCCGTCCAAGGAATCCGGAACCGGCAATATAAAACAAACCTCCTTCTGAAGGAAAGACATCATTATCCAATGTTGTATAATGATATTTCAATTTTATTTGTCCCAATTTATATCTACCTTCATCTTTGTCTATAGAAGAAAAATCTATCTTGTTGTTTGAGTAAAACAAGTCATTCAAATATCCAAATCCAAGAGACAAATCCAATTTTGAATTGCGCCCCAGTCCCAACCCACACATCAATTGAGCGTGAAAGTCCTTTTTGGTGATAAAAGCAGGCAAATCATCCTCAAAAAATAATACATCATTTTCATAGAATTTCTGTCTACTGGCAACAAAATTCAATTTGAAAATAGCTGGGAATTTGGTTAGCATTGATATTTTAGCATCAAGCATACCTCCATAATAAGACTGTCCTACCCATCCTTTTAATTGAGTTTCAAAAGAGCTTAAATTCAATGTCTTATAATTAGCAGAGAGAAATATCATACTATTCGTACTTGAAGACAAATATCCTCCTACTCCTACCCCAAAATCATCTTTGGCATCCACCTTCATTTTAAGGTTGAACATATTCTTATCCTCGATATATTCAGGTGACAAAACTAAATCTTTAAACTTACCAGTGGTTATAGCACGATAATATGCCTTTTTAACCGCAGGGATATCCAGATATTGATTATCCTCAGGATGAAACAGTTGTCTTAGACTATTGGACGTCAATTTATTTGTTCCCTCTATTGTTAGAGTGTCAAATAAGACATTAGGAATCGAAGCCTTATATAGCTGGCGCTTCAAATCAACTGTTTCATGAGGAACTCTACTATAAATTCGAGTTTTAATAGAATCCATCAACAAATTGGCCTTATCATAACCTTTCTTTGTGATTCCTTCTGCCTTTGGAAAATCCAGCAATCCATATTCCTTCAAGTCAATATGAATCTTAATCCCATCATCTTCCGACAAAGTATAATCTTCCTGCTGAATAACCATACTCTCCAATTGAGAAACCAAATTTTCCAAGTCAGGTTCTTCATGTACCGACACATCAACACCGATGATAATATCGGGTGCAAATTCTGATTTCATCACGTCAACAGGAAAATTATCATAAATTCCCCCATCAAACATAGGATAGCCATTATATTCTATCGGTTTGAACGCCACTGGAAAAGTCATTGACATCCTAATGGCATCCCCTAAATTACCTTTAGACAAAACCACCTTCTCTTTGCGATATATATCAGATGCCACACATCTGAATGGTACAAACAATTGATTGAAATCTTCCTTACAAGCAGCCGTATGAGGAGTGAATAATTCAAGATAGCCCATATTCATTGGGAGCGGATTGATAAAGCTCGCAGGTAGAAAATTGGAGGATTTGATCGAGTCCTTTTTGGAAAGATTGAATGATACAATCGTGGGATCTTTATCTGGTTTTAAATAATTATAAATCAAATTCCGGTCAATAGTCCCGGTTGACCAATGAGAGAACTCATCTGACAAAATCAATTCAACAATCTCATTCGGAGTATAGCCAGCAGCATACAAACCGCCGACAATAGCCCCCATAGAGGTTCCTGTGATAAAATCAATTGGAATATTATTCTCTTCCAAAGCTTTAATCACACCAATATGGGCAATGCCCTTTGCTCCACCACCACTCAAGACCAAGCCTACAGACTGGCGCGGCTTTTCGTTAGTGTACGACGTTAAGAAG
>JAHHQT010000068.1 GCA_020026215.1 Muribaculaceae bacterium | reverse complement strand
CTAATTATCAATGATTTCAAAGAACTTTTTGAGATTTTAAGTGGACACTAATGAAATAAACACACAAAAAATGGTTAAGAATTATAAAAACGTTAATTGTCAATATGTTTTTTTTACTATTTTTGTAAAGTGTAATTTTATAAATATAAGTTTATAGGATAGGTCCTTTAACAAGCCTAAAAAACCAATAAATGAGTAAAGATAACAACAAATGGCCCCATATCATGCGTGTATGTTTCGGCATACTTATGATTTTGATATATCTGGGCATGGGAACATTAATGCTGATGAACTTCTTCAGATGGAGTCAGCCAATCATTGCATACAGCTTGGGTGGCTTGTTCATCGTATATGGCATTTACCGAGGAATCAGACAATTCAAAGGATTAGATTATAATTAAACAGATTTGGAAATGAAATTTAGAATAGCAATAGCCACATTATTCTTCGCAGGATTAGCACTCTGCTCTTGTAATCGTCAAAAACCGACCGACACAAGTACAAGCGGAATGACCTCCTTAATGTGTGACGAAAGTTTTGAGAACATTATTTCCCAAGAAATTGATGTTTTCGAATACACCTATCCTAAAGCCAGCATCATTCCATTCTATGTCAATGAAAACGAAGCCATTGATTCACTCATCAGCTTCGGTACTAAATTGATTATCGTTCCTCACGAACTGTCACAAGACAAGATTGAATATTTCAAAAGCAGAAAACGTAATGTCAGGACAATGAGAATTGCCGTAGATGCAATAGCCATCATTGCCAACAAGAACAACCCTATCGATGAACTTTCTGTAGATGAACTGAAAAATATTCTGATTGGCAAATACACCAACTGGAATGACATCTCACCAAACAAGACCGGCAAGATTTCTGTAGTCTTCGACCACCAGGGGTCAAGTACCGTGAAATATATGCGTGACTCCGTTACCAACGGACAGAACTTCGGTCAAAACGTATTTGCACAAAAATCGAACAAACAAGTTTTCGAAGTAGTCAAAGAACGTAAAAATGCCATTGGCATTATCGGAGTTACCTGGTTAAGTACCGACCTTGACGGTAGCGTAGCCAACGGGGTGAAAATCGAAGATAAAGTCAAAGAGTTGAACCAAGACCAAGTGAATGAATTGCAAAGCGAAAGCAACAATACATTCTCAAAAGAAATAAAGGTAATTAGCATACGTCGCAACGACAATCCTATTGCCTACAAACCTTACCAATACAATATCTATACAGGTGATTATCCTTTCTATAGAAGTATTTACGCTATTACTACTTCTGTAAACGGCAGTCTTCCTCACGGATTCTACTCCTTCCTAACCGGAGTGATAAGTCAAAGAATTATTCTCGGTACGGGTATTCTTCCTTCAGTGATACCACCGAGAAACGTAACATTAGAATAAAATTTAATAATAATATTAACTACGATAAAACTAAAAAAAGCATGAAATCTAAATTTATTTTAGCCCTAGCTATGGTTGGAAGCGTGGCTTTCGCAAGCTATGCTGACGGCTATCAAGACGGTGTTGAATACTTTCAAGCCGGACAAGAAGACAACGCTGAAATTGTTTTGAAAAAAACATTCAATGAAGCAAATACAGACAAAGCAGTTGCTAACTATTATCTAGGTCGTATCACTCTTAACAAAGGTGACAAAGCAGGAGCTGACAAATACTTCGATCAAGGTATCCAAGCAAATCCTGAATATCCATACAACTACATCGGTAAAGGTGCTGTTGCATTGAAAAACAACAACAAGGACGCTGCCGAAGATTTCTTCAAACAAGCTGAAAAAATCGACAAAAAAGATGCTAAAATCAAAGTTGATATCGCACGCGCATACTACAACGCTGATAAAGTAGTTTACGAAAAACAATGGAGAAAATACATTGCTGATGCTAAGAAAAAAGATAAAAAAGAATCTTCAATTTACATTTTCGAAGGTGACGTATTCGCTGACGATGGTAAATATGGTGATTCAGCAGGTTACTACGAAATGGCTATCTCTTTCGACGAAGAACGCCCTATCGCTTACGTAAAATATGCTAACACTTACTTCCGCATCAACCCTGAAGTTGCTATCAGCAAATTGAGCGAAATCGTTGAAAAGAACCCACACTCAGCTCTTGCTCAACGTGAATTGGCTGAAAAATATTACGAAAACAACCAATGGACAATGGCTGCTCAACAATACAAAAACGTTGTTGACAACCCTAACCACTTCCCTAAAGATGAGCAACGCTATGTAGTTCTTCTATACTTCGACAAAAAATATGAAGAATCTTCAAGATTGGCTAAAGCTCAATTGGTTAAAAACCCTAAAGCATTCTTGATGAAACGTATGTTATTCTTGAATGCTGCTGCATTGAAAAACTATCAAGAAGCTGAAACTTTGGCTATTGACTTCTTCCAAAGCGCAGGTAAAGATGACTTGTTCTCTTCTAATGACTACACTACTTATGGTGATGTTTTGAAAGAACTTGGCAAACAAATCGAATCTCTTGAAGCTTATACTAAAGCCGTTGAAATCAACCCTGATAAAATTGAATTGTTGAAAGAACTAAGTAGCCAATACAGCTCAGCTGCATTTGACGCTCGTACTCAAAACGATACTATCAAAACTGCTGAATACTATCACAAAGCTGCTGACTTGTTCCAAAAATTCATCGACAAAGGCGAATACTCAACTAATGACTTGTTCGTATTGGCAGGCCGTTACCAAAACGTACTATCTACTGCTATTGACAGCGTACAACAAGAAGCTGCCTTCAACAAAGCTATCGAAGTTATTGACAAAGTTTTGGAACGCGTTCCAGACGATTACCGTATCATGCAACGTAAAGCTCGTATCCAATTGAGTAAAGAAGCTAACGACCGTTCAAACGGTTTGGCTATGGAATCTTACAAGAAATTGGAAGAAATGGTAAAAGCTAACGCTGAAATGGACGCTAACAAGAAAAACGATGTATTGAAAGAAGCATACAACTACTATGGTTCAGTTTACTTGGCTCAAAAAGATATGGCTGCTGCAGTTGCTGCATACGAACAATATCTAACTTTGGAACCGGAAAACGAAGTTCTTAAAGAATACATTGCTAATCTAAAGGAAAAAATCGAAGACTAAACCAAACTTCAAACAATAAGCAAAAAGGCTGTCAGATTCTATTTGACAGCCTTTTTCATATTATATAGTTGAATGTGTAACTCCGTACTGCAAACACGGCACATTATCTTGCAATTGGGCCTTACAGCCATTCTGCAAATTCCCGTATCTGACAATATCTATTTAATATCTAATTACACAGAAAGAAGAATTTCCATTAATAGCTTTATATTGCTGCTATAGTGAACAGAAGAACGTCACAAAGAAAGGAACAGAAGTATCAACCAGCAAACCATGGAAAATGGCAAATGTAGTCATTTCAGCCCCAGTGTAACGCGTAATGGCAGGAAGGACAACATCCATTGAATTCACCCCTGCAGCAGAGATAGGAGCAAAACGTCCAAAGAAACGAGCCAACAAAGGTGTCCCCAACAAAGCAATCATTTCACGGATAATATTAGACAACAAAGCAATTGTTCCCAACTCGGCAGCTACCTGCACGCCCAACGATGCTTCTTTCAATTCTGTAATCAAGATAGATGACAAAGAATAGTAGGCAAAACCGCTACCCACAGCCAAACAGTCAGACAAACTCCATTGTGTCAGAATCAAGCTGACCAATGCAGAGAATATCAAAGTACCTACAATGGTGGAAATAGGCAAAAGCAACATCTTGAAACGGATGCTCTTTACCATCGGCTTTAATTTCTTGTCAGAACCAATACTGATACCCACTTGAAACATCAAGCAATACAAAACGTAAACCGACATTTGGTGTGTATCAAAATCTTCTGGGAACAATCCTGCCCAACCGAGGATACAACCCATCAGGAAAAATGTCAAAACAATAAAATTACTCTTCATTACCTATATCGTCCTTAAAGAAAAGTTTATAACAGAACCAACTCGCCAACACACTGCCTGCTGTACCGGCTACCGCCAAAATCACAGCTTGCCATCCCAAAGTGGAAAGATTGTTCACAATCATTTTATTCATCCCAATGGAAATGCCCAAAAGGAACAACATGGAAATAATAGTCAGGGTCAATGGTTTTCTTATATGGCCAACCAAAGATATATTACGGAAAAGGTATCCGACAACTACGCCGGAAAACAAAATTCCAATGATTTTAAACATAAGAGGAATGCTTTAAATAAGATTTCACAAAATTAGAAACAAGGAGACATCAAACGCTCCAAAAACACATACAGATATAGATTGCGCCTTTCCCAAGGCTTTACATTAAATTATAAGTAACCTGTGGTCCATTGAAGACAGACATTATGCAGATCAATTTTTTCCGAGGATATTTGTATGTTTTTATTCATTATAACGCCTAATTTTAGTGCGAAATTACATAGTTGTTTTGACATATCCAAACTTTTCGAAAACGGTTACGAATTGTAATTTAAACACAGTCTATAATTATAAGTTCAAACATCACTCTTCGTTTTAATTAAATGAGAGTTCCGACATTCTTTTATTATTGCCCATTAGCCGTAGGTTACTGATTGTAAGTCCAAAACGCCCCTAAAATGGTATAAAGGTCAATGAGACTATTGTTTAACTTAATTTAATTGCATAACTTTGCAAACCATGCCTAAAAATTTTCAAGATAGGAATTGGCACTTTAGGGATTATAAATTTTAATAAAAATACAGCTATATGAGAATATAGCCATAACAATATCTTATAAATGGAAACATTTAAAGAAGTCAATGAAAGTTTCACTCTTTTGGAGGCCATAACCGAAGCGAAACGTTGTTTACACTGCAAAGTTCCGTCATGTGTAAAAGGTTGTCCTATCGGTAATGACATCCCCGGTTTCGTACACGAACTATCTAAGGGGAATATGGGCAATGCAATGTCCATCATTAATGAAAAAAGTAATCTGCCAGCCATCTGCGGACGTGTGTGCCCACACGAAAAGCAATGTCAAGGCAGTTGTATTCTAAATAGAAAAGGGAATCCTATTCAAATTGGAAAATTGGAACGTTTCGCTGCCGACTTTGACAGCGACATGAACCTTACTCGCGAAAAACTTCCTCAAAAGAACAGAGGAAAAGTTGCTGTTATCGGTTCCGGTCCTGCAGGACTAACAGTAGCCGGTGATTTGGCAAGAGCTGGATTCAACGTGACCATTTTCGAAAGCCAACGCGAGCCCGGAGGTATTCTGATGTACGGCATTCCTGAATACCGACTTCCTAAACAAATTGTCAAAAAAGAAATACAAAAAATAGAGGCCTTGGGGGTAGATTTCAGATTAAGATGCCCTGTCGGTGAAAATTTCACCATCGATGACATTTTTGCACAAGGCTTTGATGCCATATTCATAGGCACAGGTACTGACCTTCCTAAAAAAATGGAAATACCTGGTGAATACCTTGCCGGCGTAATGCAAGCCACTCACCTGCTTCACATGGCCAACGTCTATAGCGACGGTCTTGTCGGCCGTGACAAAGTTCCTTTGAAAGAGGGCGAGAAAGTGGCAGTGATGGGGTGTGGTAACGTATCCATTGATGCAGCACGAACAGCCATCCGTATGGGAGCAGAATCAGTAACCATCGTATATCGCCGCACAGTAAAGGACAAACCTGCCAACGAAGCCGAATATGAAGCAGCTGTTAAGGAAGGCGTGAAATTCCTATGGCAAATCTCAACCAAAGAATTCCTTAGCGACGAAGAAGGTCATGTACGAGGCATCAGAACCACTACTCCCGAAGGAGACATGGACTTCGATTTTGACAGAGTATATATCGCCATCGGTTCACAACCAGCGAAAAGAATCGTATCCACAACCGAAGGTATCGAGGTGGATGAAAAAGGATATGTCATTGTCAAGGACTTCCCTGCTGGCATGACAACCCGCAAAGGCGTATTTGCAGGAGGTGACATTGTACACCGCCCTCAAACCGTAGTGTTGGCCATGAAGAAAGCCAAAGAAGTTGCGGTAGGTATTGCCCAATATGTGGATGCCGTCAAACTACTTCAAGAATCTTAAAATAATCAGTCAGTCATGAATATCCGTAAAAAAGCAATATTCAGTTTAGTTGCGCTTATGCTCGCAAGCTGTTCTACAGTTCCTATCACAGGCCGCAAGCAAATTCTTTTGGTGTCAGATCAAGATGTATTGAGTTCAAGTCTTACCCAATACAATAGTTATTTGAAAACTGCTACCAAATCCAGTAATAGAAATGATACTGAAACCGTTCGACGTGTAGGCAAACGCATCGCCAACGCCACCGAAATTTATTTGCGTCAAAACGGACTCCAGTCTGAAATAAAGAATTTCAAGTGGGAATTCAACTTGATTAAAGAAAATCAAATCAACGCTTTCTGTATGCCCGGAGGAAAAATCGTGGTTTATGAAGGTTTGATGAATATCGTCGATTCTGAAGATGAATTGGCAGTTGTTATCGGACACGAAGTGGCACATGCCGTTGCGAAACACAGCAATGAGCGCATGAGCCAACAAATGATGGCTCAATGTGGTGCACAAGTACTCAGTCTTGCCCTCAGTGAGAAAAGTACAGCGATTCAAGCCATTGCTGGTTCTGTCTATGGCATTGGTGCTCAATATGGAGTGATGCTTCCGTTCTCACGCAAACACGAGTCAGAGGCAGACTATATGGGCTTGATATTGATGACAATTGCAGGATACAATCCGAACACAGCTGTCGGCTTTTGGGGAAAGATGGCGAAAGCCTCTAAAAAGAGTGTTCCTGAATTTCTAAGCACTCACCCGTCTGACTCAAAACGAATTGAAGATTTAAGAAAAGCGACACCGGAAATTATAAAAAAATACGGCTCTTTCTAGATTCTTTAAACAGCGCATATTATTTTATTTTCAATATAGCGAGTCCCTTTGCATCAAATGTAGAGGGACTCTTGTTATAAAAGAGCCTTATTACATAATTTGTATTTAGAAACTTTTTATTACATTTGTATAGTTTTCATTCAGATGAATAAAACTTAAAAAAGGGATCTTTACTAGCATTTTTATTTAGTTGTATCTATCATTGTAGGATGAATCATAATGGTTGTATTTAATCTCTCAAAAAGTATTGTTTGATGGTTGTCTCATCGTTGATTTCATTAACGGTATGTACTGATTATGAAATAATTGAAACCAATCAAACGAATGCCATTGAATTTGTATCCTCATTTGTAGAACATTCGTTTGCAGACTACCCTAACATTAGAAGTCGTTTGAACACTAAACAAATACGTAACCTTTATCATCCCTTCTGAAACATCCGAATGCAGAATTACATCTCAGTGAATACTATATACAACACTGCGACATTAATTCCATAAATTTCGACCCAAGTTAAAAAAGCATTAGCTATAACATTAAGGCTATTTTGAATGAACAAAGTCTTAATCTGCATAACATCTACTTCTATATCACCAACATCAAAGATTGGAAAAAATAACTAAATCTCATAATTTGTTCTTTAAATCCAAAACCCTACGTAGTGATATGTGGGGTTTTATCATTTTGTATAGTTAGTTTATACGAAATCCTAATCCACGCAATATTAACCACTAAAGAATGCAGCCCCACAAAAATCAGGATCATGCACATGAGACCATTGAAGTTTAATTTATGTCAATCTCTCCCTTATTGCTTTTGCGATAAGGTTGTTTTATTCAAGGCATACTTTACAGAATGACAAATTATGTCTATATTTGTATTAGCTGTAGATATACATAAAATAAACGACACAAATGGCAGACAATTATCTTGAACGAAGATTCGAAGAATATCAAGCTCAAAAGAATGGGGCAAAAGGTCCAAAGAAACACTCCCTTACCATAGGCAAAAAGCCGGGATACATCAATGTGAAGTTTCCCACTCTAAGAGTATTAGTTACAGGAGGTGCAAATGGTATCGGCAAAGCCATTGTCGAAGCCTTCCGCAAAGCGGATTGTAAAGTTGCCTTTTGCGATATTGACAATAAGCAAGGGCAAGCCACAGCTGAGAAAATAGGAGCACAATTCCATCCTGTTGATGTAAAGGACTGCGAAGCCTTGGGAACTTGCATGGAGCGTATCTTCAAGGCATGGGACGATATTGATGTTATTATAAATAATGTCGGAATCACCGACCAACACGAAATCACAGCTTTTGACAACAACACATTTGACACAGTGATGCACACAAACCTCCGCCCTATCTTTGTTACTGCCCGAAAGTTGGTGGAGCACAGAAAACAAGTAGAAAATCCCTATGGAAGAATTATCAATATCAGTTGCACACCCCAAGCAATCAAGCAAATGGGAAATGCCCTATTCGCCGCATCAAAAGGGGCTGTAGATGCCACAACCAAAGCATTTGCCACTTCCTTGAAGGAATATAATATCAAAGTAAATTCCATTTCTGCGGGAATGGTTGACGGCTCTAATATAGCAGAGAGTATCGCCAAAGCATGTATCTTCCTTTGTCAGACTGACAATGAGTTTATAAATGGGGAAAATATAAATATCGGTAACGATTTATAGAAGTAGATATAAAAAAACCGACGGACATTGCACCTCGCAATATCCGTCGTTATAATGTCTTATTACAAAGCTAATAATTAGTCTTCGTAAATAGCATCTGCAGGACAGTTTTCTGCACATGTTCCACAGCTAATACAAACATCAGGATCAATTGAATATTTATCACCTTCTGTAATTGCATCTGCTGGACAGCCAGCTTGACATGTACCACAAGCTACACAATTGTCATTGATTACGTAAGCCATTTTCTAAAAATTTTTGTTGTTAGTTATTAATCAGTATTGCAAAGATACAACAATTTTCACATTAAGCATAGCCTTATTTGAATATAACGGATATTAGCAATATTACTTAATTAATAATCAGATGTTTAAAATATGCTTATTTGTACATAATACAATTTATAGAATAAAACTTTCGTATTAAACTGATAATCATTAATTTTACAGTTTCAAATTTGAGATGACAATAATTGACTAATAATGAACCATTTATTCAGCATAATCACCATCACATTCAATGCCGAAAAAGAACTTCCGGCAACACTTTCAAGTGTTAAGAATCAGACATTTACTGATTTTGAACATTTAATCATTGACGGAAAGTCAAAAGACAAGACCGTTGAATTGGCAAAAGCAAGCGGAATCCCGAATATTGACATCACTTCCGAGCCTGACAAAGGGCTTTATGATGCCATGAACAAGGGTATAAGAAAAGCGAACGGAAAATATTTGATTTTTCTGAATGCAGGAGACTGTTTCCATACCGAGGATACGCTTCAGGAAATTGCAGATTGCATCAACAAGAACAACTATCCTGACATTGTTTACGGACAAACACAGTTGGTCAACGAGAAAAGAGAATTTGTGGGCATGCGCCACTTGACCGCTCCCGAAGTATTGACATTCGACTGTTTCAAACACGGAATGCTGGTCTGTCACCAAGCGTTTATAGCCCAACGCAGCATTGTGGAAGAGTACAACACCACCTACCGTTTTTCAGCCGACTACGAATGGTGCTTGAGATGCTTGAAGAAATTGAGAACAAGTGCCTATACAGGTTCTACAATCATTGATTACCTTACAGAAGGACTGACGGACAAGAACCACAAAGCCTCCCTAAAAGAACGCTTTAAAATCATGTGCGACTATTACGGCACAATCCCTACCATTGTCCGCCACATCGGTTTCTTCTTCCGAAATCTAAGACGTAAATTCTAAGCATAAAAAAGGTTGTTTCTGAATGAAACAACCTTTTCTATTTCTATGGAAAATATTCTCCCCTATTTAATTTCTTTCATCATCAAACGGCTTCCTTCGCTCTTGACAATCTTGCGATAAAATTCTTCAGGATAACCCGGAGCTTTAGGGCTTACAGGATAACCGTCAGATGTGCGTTCAAATTGACCGTCTTTTTCTTTCTTGACACGGAAGTCCATATATTTCACCAACAAATATTCACCCAATTTCTTGTAAGTGGCTGTGGCATTCATTGAAACACTGTCGCTAAATT
>JAHHQT010000007.1 GCA_020026215.1 Muribaculaceae bacterium | reverse complement strand
GTTTTTATTACATTTAGTCTTAAAATTGATTCTGAATTTAACAAAGGAATAGTTGAGACTATGTGTCAAATTGTAATCTGGCAAATTTGCCATTGAAATGTAGAATTATATTAATTGTGTGTTTAAATAAAATTTTTATGAGACTTAAAAAATTTGTCGTTCTGATAGCGATGGTATTACTAGCATTACCTGCGTATGCGCAAGTGAAAGTTAGTGGTGTCGTTATCTCTGCAGACGACGGTGAACCAATTATTGGTGCAACCGTTGTTGTTAAAGGACATGAGTCAACAGGTACTGCGACTGACATCGACGGTAACTTTACTCTAACAGTCCCATCGAGTAGTTCTAAACTCGTTGTTTCCTATGTTGGTATGAATACCAAAGAAGTTAAAGCTTCTGACAACATGAAGGTAGTTTTGGAAAGCAACTCTACCGTTCTTGAGGAAGTGGTTGTAACCGGTATGCAAAAAATGGATAAACGTTTATTCACCGGTGCAACAACACAAATTAGTGCAGATGACGCAAAATTGGATGGTGTGGCTGATATCAGCCGTTCATTGGAAGGCCGTTCAGCCGGTGTATCTGTGCAAAACGTTTCAGGTACATTCGGTACTGCTCCTAAAATCCGTGTACGTGGTGCAACATCAATTTATGGTGCATCTAAGCCTCTATGGGTTGTTGACGGTGTGGTTATGGAAGACGCTGTTGAAGTATCTGCCGATGACTTGTCATCTGGTGATGCTGTGACATTGATTTCTTCTGCAATCGCAGGTTTGAACTCTGATGATATCGAAAGCTTCCAAATTTTGAAAGACGGTTCTGCAACATCTATCTATGGTGCACGCGCCATGGCCGGTGTGATCGTTGTAACAACTAAGAAAGGTAAGGCTGGTTCTACTCGCGTCAGCTATACTGGTGAGTTGACTACACGTATGAAACCTCACTACGGTGAATTCAATATTTGTAACTCTCAAGAACAAATGGGTATTTATAAGGAAATGGAAGAAAAAGGTTGGTTGGAATTCGCTTCTCTAGCTACAGCTTCTAATTCCGGTGTTTATGGTAAGATGTATCAACTTCTTAACAAATTCGACCCAGAAACAGGAAAATTCGGATTGGAACATACTCAATCTGCTATGAACGCTTACTTGCGCCGTGCAGAATTTAACAACACTGACTGGTTCGACGAATTGTTCCGCAATACAGTAATGCAAAACCACTCTGTAAGTATCGCAGGTGGTACAGATAAAGGTAAATTCTATTCTTCTTTATCATTTATGAATGATCCGGGATGGACAGTATCAAGTGAAGTTCGCCGTTATACTTTCAACGCCAATGCTTCTTACGATATTTCTAAAACATTCCGTATCTCTGTTTTGACTTCCGATTCTTATCGTAAGCAAACAGCTCCAGGTACATTGAGCCAAGAAACAGACCCTGTAAGTGGTGAAATCAAACGTGGTTTCGATATTAACCCTTATAGCTACGCTTTGAATACTTCTCGTACTCTAAGCCCAACTGAAACTTATACTCGTAACTGGTCTCCGTTCAACATCATGCATGAGTTGGACAACAACTTCATTGATATCGGTGTAACAGACTTGAAATTCCAAGCTGAATTGAACTGGCGTCCAATCGAAGGATTGGAATTGAATGCTTTGGGTGCTTACCGTTACCAAAGCTCTGTTCAAGAACACCACGTAAAAGACCACTCTAACCAAGCTATGGCTTACCGTGCCGGTATTGACCCTGAGGATGCTACTATCCGTGATATGAACCCATATCTATATACAGACCCTCAAGATCCTAACGCATTGCCTAAGACTATCCTTCCTAAAGGTGGTATTTACTACAATGACACTTACAAAGTTTCTCAATATGACTTCCGTGGTACTGCTACATATAATAAGGTATGGAACAACAAACATATCTTCAATGCAATGGCAGGTGTTGAAGTGAACTCAACTGAACGTAACGCCATCAACTTCCAAGGTTGGGGATTCGTTTACGACAATGGTGGTGTTCCATTCATTGACCCGGATTGGTTGAAACAATTGACTGAAGAAAACAGTGCATACTATAGCAATGCCAAGAGCTCTTCTCGCGCATTTGCTTCATTTGCTAACTTGACATATTCTTACGACGCTCGTTACGTTTTGAACGGTACTATCCGTTATGAAGGTACTAACAAATTGGGTAAAGCCCGTTCTTCTCGTTGGTTGCCTACATGGAACGTTGCAGCTGCATGGAACTTGCACGAAGAAGACTGGTACAACAGCCACGATGACTTGATGAAGATCTTGTCACACGCTACTCTTCGTCTATCTTACTCTTTGACTGCTGATAGTGGTCCAGCTTGGGTATCAAATGCTACTCCGGTTTACGACCCTTACCGTCCATGGCGTCCATTGTCAAAAGACCAAGAATTAGGTTTGCAACTTTCTGATATTGCCAACGGTGATTTGACATACGAAAAGAAACACGAG
Organism: Muribaculaceae bacterium; assembly: GCA_020026215.1. Taxonomy (GTDB): domain Bacteria; phylum Bacteroidota; class Bacteroidia; order Bacteroidales; family Muribaculaceae; genus Limisoma. The sequence goes on along the minus strand of JAHHQT010000007.1, from coordinate 36,881 downwards.
TTCAACGTAGGTCTTGACCTTGGTTTTATCAACAACAGAATCAACTTCTCTGTTGATGCTTATGCTCGTAACAACTTCGACCTTATCGGTATGACTTATACTACTGGTGTGGGTGGTGTTACTCGTAAATTTGCCAACGTTGCTTCAATGAAATCTCACGGTGCTGAAATCACAATTTCTACAAGAAACATCGAGAACCAAAATTTCTCTTGGACAACTGACTTGACATTCTCAAAAACTAAGAACGAAATTACAGAACTTGAGTCTCGTTCAAACGTAATGCAATTGGTTTCAGGTGCAGGTTATGCTAAAGAAGGCTATCCAGTACGTGCTATCTTCTCTATCCCATTCGTTGGTTTGAATAGCGAAGGTATTCCAATGGTTATTAACGAAAAAGGTGAAGTTACATATACAGACATCAACTTCCAAGAATTTACTAACGTTGACTTCTTGAAATACGAAGGTCCTACAGACCCAACTATTACTGGCGGTTTCGGTAACGTATTGAGCTGGAAGAACTTCCGTTTGAATATCTTCATGACTTACTCTTTCGGTAACAAGATTCGTTTGGACCCGGCATTCTCAGGTGTTTATGATGACTTGCAAGCTATGCCGAAAGAATTCAAGAATCGTTGGACATTGCCTGGTGATGAAAAATACACTAATATCCCAGTTATCGCCAGCCGTCGTCAATTCAAAAACTACGATTACTTGGGCCGTGCATACAATGCATACAACTATTCAACTGAACGTATCGCCGATGGCGGTTTCATTCGCTTGAAAGAAGTTTCATTGACTTACGATCTTCCTAAGTCATTCCTTCAAAAGATCCGTTTCACTTCAGCTTCTGTTAAATTGCAAGCAACTAACTTGTGGTTGATCTACTCAGACTCTAAATTGAACGGTCAAGATCCGGAATTCTTCAACGCCGGTGGTGTGGCAACTCCTTCTCCTAAGCAATTTACGTTTACTTTACGTTTCAGCTTATAAAGGATTAATTGATTTATTAAACATTTATTTTAATTGAAAATGAAATTAAAAAGTTTATTATATGCTGCTGTGATTGGAGTTATGTCTCTTAGTTCATGTTCTGATTTTTTGGATAAAATTCCAGACAATCGTGTGGACCCACAAACTCCGGAACAACTATTGTTGATGTTGGTGGACGGTTATTCTTACGCCAACTATGCTAAATACTGCGAATACAGTTCTGATAACATCGTAGATAATACTTCTCCTGATAGAAACGGTATGCGTTACAACCTTCAAGGTCTGGGTAAACTTGAAGATGAAATGTTTGCTTGGGAAGATGCTAAATCTGACGATGGTCAAGACTCTCCTTCTATGATTTGGGAAGGTGCTTATCACGCTATCGCTGTAGCTAACCACGTACTTGAAAAAATCGATCTTTGGGAAAAACAAGGCCGTAAATTTGAAGGTACTGAAAAAGAAATGCTTGATGCCGCTTACGGTGAAGCATTGATGGTTCGTGCTTACAACCACTTTATATTGGTTAATATCTTTGCTCAACACTACCGTAGTGATGAATTGAGCGCAAACGATCCTGGTATCCCATACGTAACTGTTCCTGAAAAACAAGTAGTAGTTAAATACGAACGTCAATCAGTTGCAGAAGTTTACAAATTGATTGAAAAAGACTTGGTAGAAGGTCTTCCTTACGTTAGTGACCTTCACTACGAAAGACCTAAATATCACTTTAACAAAAGAGCCGCTTATGCATTTGCTACTCGTTTCTATTTGTTCAAACGTGATTACGAAAAAGTTGAAAAATATGCTTCTTTGATTTTAGGTTCAACTCCTGAACAAATGATGAGAACATATTGGGGCAAGAACTATGTAAGCCTTGACGCAAGTGTTCAAGCATACATCGATTCTCAATCTCCAAGCAACTTGATGTTGTTGACTACATATTCTACATATTGGAGAGCAATGATTACAGGTAACCGTTACACTGTTAACCGTGAACCTGCATTCGGTACTATCTTTGGTACAGGCCCAACATGGAACACATTTAACTTCCACCCTTGCTACCTTGGTAAACTTTACGTTTGCGGTGGTCAAGAATATGGTCTATGGTATCCGAAAGTATATGAATTGTTTGAATACTCTGATAAAGTTGCCGGAATCGGTTTTATTCACATCGTACGTACTGAGTTCACAACTGAAGAAGTAATCCTTTCTCGTGCTGAAGCACGTATTTTCATGGGTGACCTTGAAGGTGCAGTTGCCGATATGCGTGTTTGGGATAACTCTCGTCAAAAATTGCCAGCTTCATTCAAATTCTCTACTTTGACTTCTGACATCATCAAATCATTCTATGATAAAGAAGCATGGGGCGACAAATACAGAGAAAATGACCCACGTCCAGAAGTATTCAAAACTTTGCATATTGATGAAATCACTCCAAGTGACAAGTACTCTGTTACTCCGGAAATTGAACCTTACTTGTATTGCGTTCTTCACTTCCGTCGTATCGAAAACTTGTTCGATGGTGGTCGTTGGTTCGATGTTAAACGTTACGGTATCGAATACGAACACAAGATTGGTCGTGACCGTGTAGAATTCCTTTCTAAATTGGATCCACGTCGTGCACTTCAAATCCCTTCTGAAGTTATCTCAGCAGGTATTGAACCTAACAATCGTATGAATGTGGTAAGCCGTTTCACTAGCCCTAGCGGTTATATGAAATATACTGGTTCTATTAAATAATTCAGACAAATAATTAGAAGATATGTTACTAAAAAATATTTTGAAATCAGCTCTCTTGTGTTGTGTAGCATTCAGCTTCGCAGCCTGCGATGATGACTTGAGCTCAGAGAGTATTTTCGATGATAAGGATGAAGTACTTGATCCTACTTCATATTCATATCAGTTAGACAAATTCTTGGCTGATACTTATTTGGCTGAGTATAACCTACAATTCCGCTACAAAATGCAAGATGTTGGTGCAGATATGAACTATAACTTGGTTCCTGCATCATACGCCAATTCTGTTGACTTGGCTGTATTGACAAAATACTTGTGGTTTGAAGTATATGATGTTTGTGCAGGCCCTCAATTCTTGAAAACTTACGGTCCACGTATTCTTCACTTGATTGGTTCTCCTGCTTATAACCCGTTCTCTGGAACAATGATTCTTGGTTTGGCAGAAGGTGGTTTGAAAGTAACTTTGTTTAAAGTGAACACAATGAATGTACATAGCTTTGAAAACTTGAACGAGTTCTACTTCAAGACTATGCACCACGAGTTCTCTCACATCCTTCACCAGACAAAAACTTATCCTAAGGAATTTGCTGAAATCTCAACTTCTTACTATGACCCATTGGGATGGCAAGACAGAAATGAAAAAGCAACTGCTTCTTTAGGTTTCACATCTAACTACGCATCTTCAGAACCTCGTGAAGACTTTGCTGAAACAGTAGCAAACTTCATTACTATGACTGATGCTCGTTGGAATCAACTTCTAGAAGATGCTACTCAAGGTTGGGAACCAATCGAAGACGAATATGGTATTCCTCAAACAGATGCTGAAAACAGACCTATCTGTAAGCAAGTTGAAGACTTTGATGGTGTTGACGGAAAAGCTGTCATCCTTCAAAAAGTTGAAATCATCCGTCAATGGTTTGCATCAGCTTGGGGATTGGATTTGGACAAACTTCGTGCTGAAGTTCAATTCCGTCAAAAGAACTATAATATCGAAGAGTTGAGAAAACAAGTTTACGATATTCCAGTAGAAAATAATACAAATAAGGAGTAATACATTATGAAAAAAATATTTGCAATATTATTTAGCTTGGCTTGTGTTGTTGGTTTCACTTCATGTGATCATGAAATCGATGATGCTTTTGACGAAGGTTCAGCTCACCGTCTAAAACATGCGATTGAAAGATACGACAACCTACTTTGCAATGCTGAAAATGGATGGGTAATGGAATATTTTGCAACAGACCAAGAGGAAGGTTTCCCAATGTTGGTTAAGTTCAGCAAAACAAAAGCAGCTACTTTTGGTGCTAAGAACAAATACTCATCAAACAATAAATATGCTGAAGAAACAAGTATGTACGAAATCATTGCAGACAATGGTCCTGTTTTGACTTTCAATACTTACAACAGCTTGTTCCACGTGTTTGCTTCTCCGGAAGACATTCCACAAACTGACGAAACTGATGAACAAGGTTATGGTCACGATGGCGATTATGAATTCGTAATCATCGAAGGTGATGAAAACCACTTCAAACTTGTCGGTAAAAAACACGGTCTTGTAATCAATATGCAAAAACTTCCAGCTGATATGGAATGGGAAAACTATTACGTAGAAATGGAAGCATTGATGGCTAAGTTGGTAAGCCCACGCGTACCTAACTTAACATTGGTTGCCAATGATGAAAGATATGTTGTAACTGGTATGCACGAAGGTCTTTTGACATTCGTTCCAGAAGGTGGTGATGCAGTCACTCAAACTATCAAAGCTGCGTTTATTCTTCAAATGAATGGCAATATCCACTTGGCTGTTCCATTCAGAGGTATTAAAGAAAAGTTCGAAGTACAAAATTTCCAAATGATGGAAGACGGTACTTTCAAATGTGTTGACGAAGGTCAAAACGCCTATTTCGAAGGCCCAGCATTGACTGAAATGTTCATTACTAAGAACTTTGACTGGCACATCAATCCAGAAACTTTGACTGGTAAATTCAAACCTGCCTACGATGCTGTAGTTGCTCAAGTGAAAGAAACTATCAAATCTGATTTCAAATTCTTCGGTTTCAGATTTGAAGCTAAATTGGGTTCTTTCGCTATCTGCGAACACAATGGTCGTGGTCTTGGTAATATCTACATTACTGAAGACGCTATCGGTAATGACGGTATGAAGTTCACTACTGAATTCAAGGCTGACAAGAACGGTGGCCGTGACTTGGATAAGATGAACACAATTAAGGAATTCATCCAATTGGTTGTGTCTTCTGAATATCAATTAAGCACACCTGTTCCATTGGCTCCTACAACTATCAAGTTTGTAAGCAAGCAAGATCCAAACGACTCATTTGAAGTCGTTGCACAATAGGATGATTTTTTTTAAGTCTCGAAGGCGCACCACGGGGTGCGCCTTTTTTTATGCATTTTTATAAAACTTATTATTTTTTATAGATAATGACTATCTTTGCATATATTTTTCGTTTCCAATATTTTATTGAGAACAGAGAGCTTTCCATGAATAAATGTTATTATTGATAAATATTAATTTTATGAAGAAATTTTTACTTTCTGCTATCTCATTGATGGCAGCTTCTTCAATGTTGGCACAGGATGGTTTTGAAAGTGCCCAAAATTTCAAGGTGCAGGGCGCTAATCTTGACGTCCAGACAGAACAATTGGACTTCGGCCTGCTTACTGAACAAGCACAGGGACTTGTTAGGAATAATTCTCAAATCGCAGAGATTGGGGTAGAACGAGAAATGATGTTGACTCCAGAACTCTCAGCTTTCTACTATCAGCCTTCGGGTACATTCTATTTCGGTGCTTCTACCCAAGGCCGTTTCATGTCAAACACCTATCTCCTTGCTCCTACATTTGTAGAGTTGGAATGGCCGAATGCCACAGGTGACTGGGCTACTTCTTTTGAATGGAAATATGTTGATCCTATCAATAGCACTACCGATAAATATGTGATTTTAAATTCTGCTGAAAAAACTTGAAAACCTATAGCGAGAGTCTTGTCATTTATCCGGCTCCGTTATTGACGGCAAAAGGTTCAGACGTGGTTTCCAATTTTGGTATTGGTGCTCCTGCGGAAAATACAGATATTGCGAAAAATGCTAAAGCCTTGTATGGTGGTTCTGTCGGCAGTCTTGCCAAACGCGGTATGCTACCGATGAACGTGGGTGCATCTTTGTTTGACGTTCCAAAACTTGATATGAGATTCTATGTGATGAATTCTGCAGGAGATGAATTTTTGGCAGGAAAGGATGCCGTTTCAAAGCGTTTGAAGATAAAAGGTTTTATGAATGCCGTTGACAAACCTGTATCGCCTTATTTCATCGACGAGGATGGTATTTGGGCTTTTGCCAAAGTTGTGGCTGCCGATGATGCTGAATTCACTTGTATTCTTTACAAGATTTCTTTTGTTGACGTGACACTGGAAGACGGTTCTCAAAAGGTACTCCCCAAAATGGGTGAGGAAATTTGTCACTCTACCAGAACTTTCGGTGAATTGAAACAGAACATGCGCGAATTGCAAGTGGGACATTATACAGGTGCGATGATTTTCAATAATTTCGTGACTGAAGATGAATTCGGTTATGAAGCCGATGTAGTTCCAATTATTGATTCAGCCATTGCCGTAGTGATTTCAGGTTTTGAGTCTGTTAAGGTGAGATCTTTTGAATTGGCAACCAATGCCCAACCGTTTGATGAATACAATCGTCCTGACATTGTAGCCAATTCACGTTTGCAAACTCACTACTTTGCCTTGTCAGAGACATTTGACCCGACACTTTCCATTGCCGCTCCAATGGTAGATAACTTTACATTGGCAATTATGATGGATGCTTGTTTCCCGTGGTTGCGTTCAGATGAAACAACTTTCGAAGCTTCTGCCGTTGGCGGTAACAAGTCTTTCAACATTAACAGTTACTTCGGTCCGATGTGGCGATTTGTCATTGATGGAGACTATGACCATTTGAAGAGTGTGAATCCTCAGGATATGAATGCTTCTGTAGAATTGACCGACTGGTTGTCTGCAAGAGTGAGCAGAGACCCACAATTGACATTGACTGCCGCTCCATTGCCTGCAGGAACAGCAACTCGTACTGCAAAAGTGACTGTGATGGACCTTGCCGGAATGGAACAAGATATTTGGGTGGCACAACATGACCCTGCTGGAGTTGCAGATGTGAATGCTGCAATTAACCTTGTAAAGGTGGTGAATGGTAATTTCGAAATTACTTCTGCAAGTGCTGATGCCGTGGAAGTGTTCAATGTTGCTGGACAAATGGTGGCCGAAGCCCAGTTCGAGGGCCAATGTGTATTGGATGCACAAAACTTGGCAAACGGTCTGTACATTGTCAAATTCAATGACAATACAGTTGTTAAGGTAGTAAAATAGACATTCTGTAGATTACAGACAATACAAGATAAAAGTAGCGGAACAAAACTGAATTTTGTTCCGCTACTTATTTTTTACCGAGATTCGACATAGGAAAGTGGCAATGGTGTGCAGATGCATTGATGAGGTGAAAATAGCAAAATTAGGGTGGATAAATGACAATATATAAGTATTTCCAGCCTTAAAAAACCTATTTTTTAAATAATACGAGCTTTAATAGCTTTTTTCTTAACAATTTTGAATAAAATATTGATGATTTATTATCTATTTTTCAATTTATATTGTATATTTGCATCCATTAATTTCGCTTATTCATTTTAAGACAGAATTGGAAAAAATAAGTTTAAATATATTCAACTATTAAATCAGTTTTTATGAAGAAAAGTTTACTCCTTGCCGTATCTTTAATGGCTGCTACAGCTGTTTCGGCACAAGCTAATTTTGGAAGTTTCCAAAATTTGGAAGTTCAAAACGCTCCTGTAAATGTACAAACTCAACAATTAAAACTCGACATTGTTAGCAAACAAGCTCAAGGTTTAGAGAAAAAGAACTTAAGTGTTGTTAAAGTTAACTCTAACTCTAACTCTAACAAAGATCTTAAACTTACTCCTGTAGAATCTGCATACTATTATAACCCGGCAGGTACATTCTTCTTTGGCGCAGCTAAAGAAGGGAACTATATGAAGAATACATTCCTTCTTGCTCCAACTTACCGCGATTTGGAATGGGTCAACGCAACTGGCTCTTGGGCTAATTCTTTCGAATGGGAATATTCAGATATTCTAAACAGTACTCAAGACAATGACGTATATGCAACTTCAACTGACAGAGACCTTGTATTTGGTGGTTACAGCTTCGGTATTTTCCCGACTCCTATTTTGAGTGCACAAGGTTCTGGCATCACTTCTTTCTACGGAATTGGTGGCCCTGCTGAAAACCAAGTTATCGATGACAACGGATTGGTTGTATTCGGTTCTTCAGTTGGTTTCTTGGCTCAACAAGGTGTTCTTCCTAAAAACATAGGTGCATCTGTATTCGATGTTTCTAAAAGCGACTTGGCTTTCTACGTAACTAACCAAGAAGGTACTGAGTTCGTAGCAGGTAAAGACGCTACTACTGAACGCTTTAAAGTCAAAGGTTTCATGAATGCAATTGACAAACCGGCTTCTCCTTACTTCATTGACCAAGAAGGTGTTTGGGCTTTTGCTAAAGTTGCTGCATCTGACGATGTTGAATTCACAGCTACTATCTATGAAATCTCTTTTGTAGAAGTTGAATTTAAGGATGGTTCTAAAGAAATTGTTCCTCAAATGGGTCAAGAAATTGCACATTGTACTAAAACATTCAACCAATTGAAACAAGGTATGAAACAACCACAACCTGGTATATATGTTGGTTCAATGTCATTCGAAAACTTCGTTGCTGAAGACGAATTTGGTTATGAAGCTGACATAGTTCCTATTATTGATTCAGCTATCGCAATCGTTATTTCTGGTTTTGAATCTCCAAAAGTAACTCATTTTGAATTGGCAACTAATGGTCAAGCAGCTGACGCTAACGGTGAATACGATAAAGTGGCTGATCAACGTTTGATTACTCACTACTTTGCACTTTCTGAAGTATTCGACCCAACATTGAAGCTTGCAGCTCCTATGTTTGAGAACTTCAGCTTGGCTATCTTCATCGACGCTTGTTTCCCATGGTTGCACGCTCAAGACACTGCATTCGAAGCACCACAAGCAGGTGGTAGCAAAACATTCGATATCGATATGTTCTTCAATCCTACTTGGAACTTTGCTGTAAACGATGATATGAACAATCTTATGACAACAGACGAAGCAGGTAATGTAGTTCTTAACGACTGGTTGTCAGCAAGCGTAGATAATAAAACTGGTAAGTTGACATTTACTGCTAAAGCATTGGAAAGCGGCAAACGTGAAGCTAAAGTTTCTATATTCGACCTTGTAGGTATTCAACAAGACTTCTATATTGCACAACGCGACGCTGCTGGTGTAGAAGGTGTTGAAGCTGTTGCTAACGTCGTACGTGTTGTTGATGGTAACTTCGTAGTTTCTTCTCAAAATGCAACTGCAGTTGAAGTATTCAACGTTGCAGGTCAAAAAGTTGCTGAAGCTGCAATCAACGGTGAAGCTGTAGTTGAAGCTCAAAACTTGGCTAACGGTTTGTATATCGTTAAATTCAACGATAACAGCGTTGTTAAAGTGGTAAAATAATCCAAAGACAATAGATCTTATTCAAAATACGGTCAGCGAGACAGGCTTAACGGCAGGTCTCGCTGATTCTTTTTAATAAAAATTGGATAAATTAATAGGCTCTAATTTTTTGAAAATTAGTAATTTTGCAAAAAAATTAAGATAAAACGCCGAGAAAGGCGTTTGAAGAAAACGATTTATAAAATAAAAGTAAAAATGAAAGTAGCTATTGTAGGTGCAAGTGGCGCTGTAGGACAGGAATTTTTGCGTGTCCTTGATGAACAAAATTTCCCGTTGGATGACTTGGCTTTGTTCGGCTCGAAGCGTAGCGCAGGCAGCACTTATCAATTTAGAGGAAAGGATTATGTGGTAAAGGAATTGTTGCACAATGATGACTTTAAAGATGTGGACATAGCCTTTACATCTGCCGGAGCAGGCACTTCTAAAGAATTCGTTGAAACAATTACTAAATATGGTGCAATCATGATTGACAATTCCAGCGCTTTCCGTATGGAAGATGATATTCCATTGGTAGTGCCTGAAGTGAACGGTGATGATGCCTTGAATGCTCCTCGTCGCGTGATTGCCAATCCAAACTGTACAACAATTCAAATGGTGGTGGCTTTGAAGGCTATCAACGATTTGTCTACAATTAAACGTGTTCATGTTGCCACTTATCAGGCTGCCAGTGGGGCAGGTGCTGTGGGAATGAATGAACTTTCCAACCAATATAGGGAAATAAGCGAAGGTAAAGAACCAACCGTTGAAAAATTTGCTTATCAACTGGTAAACAATGTTATTCCTCACATTGACGTATTTATGGACAATGGATACACTAAAGAGGAAATGAAGATGTACTTTGAAACCAAGAAAATTATGCACGCACCGAAACTTGATGTGAGTGCTACTTGTGTCAGAGTACCGGTGATGAGAGCACACAGTGAATCCATCTGGGTGGAAACTGAACGTGCTATTGAAGTTGCCGAAGCTACCGAAGCATTTCGCAATGCCAAAGGTATTGTGGTAATTGACAATCCTGCCAACAAGGAATATCCGATGCCTTTGTTCGTGGCAGGTCAAGACCCTGTTTGTGTAGGTCGTATCCGCAAGGACTTGACCAACGAATGTGGTTTGAACTTTTGGGTCGTTGGCGACCAAATAAAAAAGGGTGCAGCTTTGAACGCTGTTCAAATCGCACTTTATATGATTGAGAAAAACTACAATTTTAAAAAATAGATAAATTTGTAGAAATTATTTGTTAACCGATAAGTTGTATTAAACCATGGCTGATTGGGTGGACATATTATTTCCGATTACTGACCCGACCTGGATTTTCTTCCTGGTCCTTTGCATTATTTTGTTTGCGCCTATCTTGTTGAGCCGTTTCAATATTCCTCACATCATAGGTCTGATTATTGCAGGTGTGATTATCGGAGAGCATGGTTTCCATATTCTTGAAAGGGACAGTAGTTTTGAACTGTTTGGGAATGTGGGGCTGTACTATATTATGTTCCTTGCCGGTCTTGAGATGGATATGGCCAATTTTAAGACCATCAAGTATAAGGCGATTACTTTTGGTTTGCTCGGCTTTATCCTTCCGATGGTCATGGGTTACTATGCCAACCAGTGGATTCTCGGTTATTCAATAATTCCTGCCGTTTTGATGGCGGCCATGTATGCTTCACATACATTGGTTTCCTATCCTATCGTTTCGCGCTACGGTATCGCAAGATTACGCGGAGTTAGCATTGCGGTAGGCGGTACGGCGATTACGGACTGTTTGACCTTGTTCTTGCTTGCTATGGTCAGCAGTCAGTTCAAGGAAGGTGCAGGCGGTTCATTTGCTATTCTGGGTTTGGTGGCGCGTGTTGCCGTGCTGGGCGCTTTGATTATCTATCTGTTCCCACGTATAGGTCGTTGGTTCTTCCGTACCTATAGCAATGGTGTTATCCAGTTCATCTTTGTCCTTGCAATGGTCTTCCTTTCTGCCGGCCTGATGGAGGTGATGGGAATGGAAGGCATTTTGGGTGCGTTCCTTGCCGGATTGGTCTTGAACAGATTGATACCTCATGTATCTCCGTTGATGCACAATATAGAGTTCGTGGGTAATGCTTTGTTCGTGCCTTACTTCTTGATTGGTGTCGGTATGCTCATTGACGTGCGAGCTTTTTTTTCGGGTTTCAATACCCTATGGGTAGCATTGGTCATGATTCTATTGGCGGTTTTCTCCAAATGGATTACGGCATTCGTCACTCAAAAGGTGTGTAGATTGAGCAAGGGTGAACGCAAGTTGCTCTTCGGTTTGAGTACGGCTCGTGCAGCAGCCACTTTGGCGGTGGCCCTTGTAGGTTATCAAATCATTCTTCCTGACGGTTCTCACTTGTTGGGCGAGGAAGTGTTCAACGGTGCGATTGCCTTGATTCTGGTCACTTGTATTGTCGGTTCGTTTGTTACTGAACACGCTTCACGCATCTTGGCAATGGACGAAGGCGAATCGCAGGACAGTTTGTCTAAAGAGGAGAATGAAAAGATTCTAATTTCGGTGGCCAATCCTGAAACCATTGAACATTTGGTCAGCCTTTCATTGTATATTCGCAATGCCAAACTTGCGGAAAACGTGTGTGCCTTGAATGTGGTGACTGACCACAATCACAATTCCAAGGTGGGCAAACGCAGTCTGGATCAGGCCGTGCAAATGGGTAGCGCAACGGGTGTGGCTATCCAACCGATTACACGTTTTGACTTGAACATTGCTTCGGGTATCATCTATACGCAAAAAGAACAAAAGGCAACGGATGTAATTATCGGTTTGCACCGCAAGTCGAACATCATGGATACTTTCTTGGGTGGTTTGACTGAGGCTTTGCTTTCTGAAATCCACCGTGAGGTGCTTGTCGTGAAAATGCTGATGCCGTTGAACACTATCCGCAAGATTGTGGTGGCTGTTCCTCCAAAGGCTGAATACGAAGCAGGATTTGCCAAATGGGTGGATCATATTTCACGCATCAGTGCCATGCTGGGCTGTCGCGTGGTTTTCCATGGCAGTCGTCACTCTTTGGACAGCATCGGTAATGTGCTGGCATCGAAATCTCTTTCCGATAATGTGAAGTATTCCATTATGGAAAGCTGGGATGAGTTGACCATGCTTTCTGCGGATATTGAATATGATAACTTGTTGGTAATCGTTTCTTCACGCCGTGGCTCAATTTCCTATCAGAAATCGTTCGAACAGTTGCCTTTCTTGGTTTCGCATTATTTCTTCAACAACAGCTTGTTGATGATTTATCCAGACCAATATGCGGAACCTGCGAACTTGCAGGCATTCGCCGATCCTATGTCGCTCAACTCTTCACGCAAAATTCACGTTTCTTGGAGACCTTTGCGCAATTTTGTGGCATACGTTTGCCATTTCTTCAAAAAGACTCATTAATAAATAGGAGAGCGTAACGCATACTTTACAAAATAAAAAAACAGAAAATCTGAACTTGTAAAAAGTCAGGTTTTCTGATTTTGTTTTATGGGGATTGTGTATCTGTCTATTTGTAGTTGTCGGCTATATTATAGATGGATTCAAAGATACTTCTGTCCACATCACTCAATTCGATGCCACGGCGAATCATCACGCGTTTGGCAATGTCGAAGAACTTGGCTACCGATACATCTGAATATCCGCTTGCACCGCCTTCTGAGAACGATGCCACGAAGTTGCGAGGAAAACCTGTACCGTGAATATTCACGCCTACACCGATAACTGTAGCTGTGTTGAACATACAGTTGATACCTGCTTTCGAGTGGTCGCCCATAATCAAGCCGCAGAATTGCAATCCAGTACGCATGAAACGGTGAACACGATAGTTCCACAATTTGATTTCTGTATAGTCGTTTTTCAAGTTGGAAGCACTGGTTCCTGCGCCAAGGTTACACCATTCGCCGATAACGGCATTACCGAGGTAACCATCGTGTGCCTTGTTGCTGTAGCCTAGCATGACCACATTGCTCAGTTCTCCGCCCACTTTGCAGTATTTGCCTAGAGTGGTTGCTCCATAGACTTTAGCACCCATTTTCACTACGGCATTTTCCAATGCGGCAAATGAACCACGGATGCAGGCGCCTTCCATGATGGTTGCATCTTTGCCTACATAGATAGGTCCATTGGTGGTGTTCAAGAATGCACCTTCTACAGATGCTCCTTCTTCAATGAAGATGCTTGGAATACCGTCTGGAGTTTCCTTTGGACCAATCCATGTGCAGGATTCGCTTAGCGGTTGTGAAACACGTCCTGAAGTGATTTCCTTATAGTCCGCTTTCAATTCTTCATCGTTGAGACTGAAGATGTCGTAAAGTTGCTTGATGCGGTTGATTTTGCTCTCGAAAGTCTTTTCCGATGCAAAGTTCCTCTTCTCGAAATTCTCCATACAGCCTCGGAAGGCAATGATGTCGCCGTCAGCCATGACCAAGGCTTCATTTACAGCCAGACCTTTGATGGCAGTTGCCAATTCATTATTGGCACAGCAGTTGCCTGCGATGAACAGGTTTTCTTCTTCTACGATGATAGGGAATTTTACGTTTAGATAGTCTGTGGTATAGTAAGAGAAATTATCCTTTTTGAAATATCGTGCCCATTTTTCTTTCAAGGTGGAAATACCTACTCGGATGTTGGAAACAGGGCGAGTGTAGGTGATTGGCAACAGCTCTGTCCAACGCTCTTTTTCGTCAAATAAAATTATGTTTGTCATACGTGACTCCTTTAAATTGTTCTCTTCAAAATTACAGATAATCTTTTAAAACACCTTCATTTTCGCTGCTAAAAAAGTTTTTGCTAAAATAAAAATGTTAATAATATGTAAAGTAAATAAATTAAATGTTAAATAATATTTTCAAAACAATGGAGAAAGTACCATAAAATGGCAGTTTGAGCATAAAAAGGGGGTAAAACAGGGGTTAAATGGTGATATTCAGTGTATAAGAGGTATGTAAACATTTGGTAGATAGGGAAAAAGTGCGTAACTTTGCAACGCTTTTCGGGCGGAATCACCGCTTTGGTTTAGTGTCGGCGCGTCAAATCGTTGATATTCAACTTAATGCAGTTATTGTGTCCGCATAGAAATGACAGATTAAATTAACAGTAATAACTAAAACAACTAAGATGCCTACAATTCAGCAATTAGTAAGAAAAGGACGAGTAACATTGGAAGACAAGAGCAAGTCGCCGGCATTGGACTCATGTCCACAACGCCGCGGTGTTTGTGTTCGTGTTTATACTACTACTCCAAAAAAACCTAATTCGGCAATGCGTAAAGTTGCCCGTGTGAGATTGACTAACGGAAAAGAAGTGAACTCTTATATTCCGGGAGAAGGTCATAATTTGCAAGAACACTCAATCGTTATGGTACGTGGTGGTCGTGTTAAAGACCTTCCAGGTGTTCGTTACCACATTGTAAGAGGTACATTGGATACAGCAGGTGTAGCAGGTCGTACACAAAGACGCTCTAAATACGGTGCTAAACGTCCAAAAGCAGGTGCTAAGAAATAATCAAGCAGCACTTGAGAGATAAACAAAACAAGTAAAAAACTTAGTTTTTTGTTTATTGGATTGAAATATTCGGCGGAGTAAGTATTCATAGGAGTATGATACTGAAGATGCGCAAAAAGCAACCAAACGAACAAAAACGAATTTTAAAAGAAAAATGAGAAAGGCTAAACCTAAGAAAAGAATCGTATTGCCAGATCCAGTATTTGGTGATACAAGAGTATCTAAGTTTGTGAATCACTTGATGTATGACGGTAAAAAGAATACTGCATACACAATATTCTACTCTGCATTGGAGACTGTGAAGTCAAAAATGCCTAATGAAGAAAAAACAGCGCTTGAAATCTGGAAAAAAGCGTTGGAAAATGTAACCCCTCAAGTAGAGGTTAAATCACGTCGCGTGGGTGGTGCGACATTCCAAGTTCCTACAGAAATTCGCCCAGATCGTAAAGAATCTATTTCAATGAAAAATCTAATCATTTTTGCACGCAAACGTGGAGGCAAAACTATGAGCGACAAATTGGCCGCAGAAATCGTAGATGCTTTCAACGAACAAGGCGGTGCTTTCAAACGTAAAGAAGATATGCACCGTATGGCAGAAGCTAACCGTGCGTTCGCTCACTTTAGATTTTAATTTGATTAAATAGAATAAACAATGGCTAACATAGACGAAAAACTTCAACAGACGAGAAATATCGGTATCATGGCACACATTGATGCCGGTAAAACTACAACATCTGAACGTATCTTGTTCTATACTGGTTTGACTCACAAAATCGGTGAAACTCATGACGGTACTGCTACAATGGACTGGATGGATCAAGAACAAGAACGTGGTATTACAATTACGTCTGCCGCTACTACCACTTTCTGGGAATATGACGGTAAGAAGTATAAAATCAATTTGATTGACACTCCGGGACACGTTGACTTTACTGTAGAGGTAGAACGTTCATTGCGTGTTCTTGATGGTGCTGTTGCAACATTCTGTGCTGTTGGTGGTGTTGAACCTCAATCAGAAACAGTTTGGCGTCAAGCTGACAAATATAATGTTCCTCGTATCGGTTATGTAAATAAAATGGACCGTTCTGGTGCTAACTTCTTCGAAGTAGTTCGCCAAGTTCGTGAAGTTCTAGGTGCTAACCCAGTTGCTATTCAAGTTCCTATCGGTGCTGAAGAAACTTTCAAAGGTGTGGTTGACTTGATCACAATGAAAGCTTTGTTCTGGCATGACGAAACAATGGGTGCTGAATACTCACAAGAGGAAATTCCAGAATCATTGAAAGATGAATGCGAAACAATGCGTGATAAAATGCTTGAATCTATCGCAGAATTCGACGATGATATGATGACTAAATATTTCGACGATCCTTCAACTATCACTGAAGACGAAATCCGTCGCGTTATCCGTAAAGCTACATTGGCTATGCAAATCGTTCCTATGACTTGCGGTTCTTCATTCAAGAACAAAGGTGTTCAATGTTTGCTTGATGACGTTTGTGCATATTTGCCTAGCCCGGAAGATGCTGGTGAAGTAACTGGTCACAATCCATCAGACCCTGACCAAGTTGAAGTTCGTAAACCTCTATTTGAAGAACCAATGAGTGCTTTGGCATTTAAGATTGCCACTGACCCTTATGTAGGCCGTTTGTGTTTCTTCCGTGTATATTCAGGACAAATCGAAGCAGGTAGCTACGTATTCAATGCTCGTTCTGGTAAAAAAGAACGTATCTCTCGTTTGTTCCAAATGCACTCAAACAAACAAAACCCTAAAGAGACTATCGGCTGTGGTGATATCGGTGCAGGTGTTGGTTTCAAAGATATCCGTACTGGTGATACTCTTTGTGACGAAGCTCACCCAATCACTCTTGAAGCTATGGACTTCCCAGATCCAGTTATCGGTATCGCAGTAGAGCCTAAGACTCAAAAAGATTTGGATAAACTTGGTGTAGGTTTGCAAAAACTTGCTGAAGAAGACCCAACATTCCGTGTTCAAACAAACGAAGAAACTGGTCAAACAGTTATCAGCGGTATGGGTGAATTGCACTTGGATATCATTATCGACCGTTTGCGTCGTGAATTCAAGGTTGAATGTAACCAAGGTCGTCCACAAGTAACATATAAAGAAGCAATCACTAAACCGGTTGAACTTCGTGAAGTGTTCAAGAAACAAACTGGTGGTCGTGGTAAATTCGCTGATATCATTGTTCGCGTTGAACCAGCTGACGAAGGTTTCGAAGGCGGTTTGCAATTCGTTGATGAAGTGAAAGGTGGTAACATTCCTAAGGAATTCATCCCTTCAATTCAAAAAGGTTTCCAAACTGCTATGAAGAACGGTGTTCTTGCAGGTTACCCAATCGAAACAATGAAAGTTACCCTAATCGATGGTTCTTTCCACCCGGTTGACTCTGACCAATTGTCATTCGAACTTTGTGCTATCCAAGCATTCAAGAAAGCTTGTGAAAAAGCAGGTCCAGTTCTTTTGGAACCTATCATGAAGATCGAAGTTGTTACTCCGGAAGAAAGCATGGGTGATGTAATCTCTGACTTGAACAAACGTCGTGGCCAAGTTGAAGGTATGGAAACAAGCCGCAGCGGTGCACGTATCGTTAAAGCTAAATCTCCATTGGCTGAAATGTTCGGTTATGTTACAGCATTGCGTACTATCACTTCAGGTCGTGCAACATCAACAATGAGCTTCTCACACTATGCAGAAGTAAGTTCTTCTATCGCTCGTGGCGTACTTGAAGAATGTCAAGGTAGAGTAGATTTATTGAAATAATTCAAAAAAAATAATAATGAGCCAAAAAATCAGAATCAAATTAAAATCTTACGATCATAGCTTGGTAGACAAATCAGCTGAGAAGATTGTAAAGACAGTGAAGGCTACAGGTGCCGTAGTTAGCGGTCCTATTCCATTGCCAACTCACAAGAGAATTTTCACTGTAAACCGCTCGACTTTCGTAAATAAAAAGTCACGCGAACAATTCCAATTGTCTTCATACAAACGTCTAATCGACATTTACAGCTCAACAGCTAAAACTATTGATGCTTTGATGAAATTGGAACTTCCTAGCGGAGTTGACGTAGAGATTAAAGCGTAAGAATTAATTAATTTAGAAAATTATTAAATTAAAGAGAAATGCCAGGATTATTAGGAAAAAAAATCGGAATGACATCCGTATTCAGTGCCGACGGTAAAAATGTTCCGTGCACTGTTATCGAAGTAGGTCCTTGTGTTGTAACTCAAGTTAAAACTGTAGAAACTGACGGTTATGCTGCTTTGCAACTTGGTTTCGAAGACAAAAAAGACAAGCACACAACTCAACCGGAAGCAGGTCACTTCAAAAAAGCCGGAGTTACACCAAAGAGACACTTGGCCGAGTTCAAAGGATTTACACAAGAGTACAAACTAGGTGATGTATTGACAGTCGAATTGTTTGCAAAATACGAATATGTAGATGTTGTAGGTATGTCAAAAGGTAAAGGTTACCAAGGTGTTGTAAAACGTCATGGTTTCGGTGGTGTAGGTCAAACTACTCACGGTCAACATAACCGTCTTCGTGCACCAGGTGCAATCGGTGCTTGTTCTTACCCAGCTAAAGTATTCAAAGGAATGCGCATGGCAGGTCAAACAGGTAACGAACGTGTTACAGTTCAAAACCTTCAAGTGTTAAAAGTTATTCCAGAACACAACCTTCTACTTGTTAAGGGTTCAGTTCCAGGATGCAAAGGTTCAATCGTTTTAATTGAAGAATAATGGAAGTTGCAGTATATAACATTAAAGGAGAAGATACAGGCCGCAAAGTAACACTTAACGAAAGTGTATTTGCTATCGAGCCTAACGAACACGTAGTTTATCTTGATGTAAAACAATATTTGGCTAACAAACGTCAAGGTACTCACAAATCTAAAGAAAGAAGCGAAGTATCAGGTTCAACTCGCAAACTTCACAAACAAAAAGGTGGCGGTGGTTCACGTATCGGTGATATCAACTCTCCAGTTCTAGTTGGTGGAGGTCGCGTTTTCGGTCCACGTCCTCGCAACTACGAGTTCAAATTGAATAAGAAAGTTAAACAATTGGCTCGCAAGTCAGCATTGTCACAAAAGGCTCAAGACAATGCCATCAAAGTTGTCGAAGATTTCAATTTTGAAGCTCCGAAAACTAAAGAATTCGTAAACTTTGCTAAAAATATACAATCAGCTGATAAAAAGATGGTTTTGGTTTTAGCAAGCCAAAATAAAAACGTATATTTGTCAGCTCGCAATTTGGCAAACGTTGAAGTTGTAAGTGTTTCAGACTTAAATACATACAGAATTTTGAACAACAAAGTTTTGGTATTGAGCGAAAGCTGTGTTGCAGCAATTAATGAATTTTAACGAATAGGAGGTATAAATTATGGAAATTATGATCACACCGATTGTAACAGAAAAAGCAACAGCGATCAGCGAAAAGAGCAATCGCTATAGCTTCCGTGTATCTCCAGATGCAAGCAAAGCACAAATCAAGAATTTGGTTCAAGACTTGTACGGAGTTAAAGTAGTTAGCGTTAACACAATGAACTACGACGGAAAACGTAAATCACGTTACACTAAAGCTGGTTTACTAGAAGGTAAAGTAGCTGCTTTTAAAAAAGCAATTGTAACAGTAGCAGAAGGAGAAACTATAGATTTTTATAGCAATATTTAATAAAAAATGGCAGTAAGAAAATTCAAGCCCACAACACCGGGGCAAAGACACAAGGTTATTGGTGTATTCGATGATATAACTGCACGTACACCAGAGAAATCTCTTACAGTCGGATTAAACACTACAGGCGGACGTAACGCTGAAGGTCACCGTACAACAAGATATGTTGGCGGTGGTCACAAGCGTAAGTACCGTATTATCGACTTTAAGAGAACAAAAGACGGTGTGCCAGCGACCGTAAAGTCAATCGAATATGATCCGAATCGTTCAGCTCGTATCGCATTGCTTTATTATGTAGATGGTTCGAAGGCATACATAATTGCACCCAACGGTTTGCAAGTTGGCTCTACAGTTATGAGTGGGGAGAACGCCGCACCAGAGGTGGGGAACGCTCTTCCACTAAGCAAAATACCTGTTGGTACTTTAATTCATAACATTGAGTTGCGCCCAGGACAAGGAGCATTTATGGTACGCTCTGCGGGCACATTTGCACAGTTGACATCACGTGAAGGTAACTACGTAATCGTAAAATTGCCTTCAGGAGAAACAAGAAAGATTTTATCGACTTGTAAAGCGACAGTAGGAATTGTAGGAAACTCTGACCACGCTTTGGAACGTTCAGGTAAAGCCGGTCGTTCACGTTGGTTAGGACGTCGTCCACGCAACCGTGGCGTTGTAATGAACCCGGTTGATCACCCAATGGGTGGTGGTGAAGGACGCGCATCAGGAGGACACCCACGTTCACGTAAGGGATTGTACTCTAAGGGTCTTAAGACACGCGCTCCTAAGAAACATTCTACAAAGTATATTGTTGAACGCAGAAAATAGTAAACTGATTATTTAAGAAATTATGAGTCGATCATTAAAAAAAGGCCCATTCATTAGCGTTAAGCTTGACAAGAAGGTGGCAGCAATGAACGAAAGCGGTAAAAAATCAGTCATCAAGACTTGGTCACGCGCTTCTATGATTGCCCCTGAATTTGTTGGACATACTTTCGCTGTGCATAATGGAAACAAATTTATTCCGGTTTACGTTACCGAAAACATGGTAGGACACAAACTAGGTGAATTCGCACCGACACGTGTATTCCGTGGACATGCAGGTAATAAGAAAAAATAAGTGGGCACCGGAAATTAATTATTTGAATTAAAAAAAGAATTAAATACAATGGGTGTTAGAAAAAGAAACTCAGCCGAAAAGATAAAGGAAGCTAACAAAGCTTTATGCTGCGCTAAATTGCGCAACGTTCCTTCTTCTCCACGCAAAATGCGTTTGGTAGCAGATATGGTTCGTGGCATGGAAGTGTTCAAAGCTTTGGGCGTCCTAAAGTTCTCTAATAAAGAAGCTGCCGGTAAAGTAGAAAAATTACTTCGCTCGGCTATCGCAAACTGGGAACAAAAGAACGAACGTAAGGCAGAAAACGGAGAGTTGTACATCGAAACAATATTCGTAGATTGCGCTCCAATGTTGAAACGCCTTCGCACTGCACCTCAAGGTAGAGGTTATAGAATCCGCAAACGTTCAAATCACGTTACATTGTTCATCGGTACATTAAATAACGCTAAAAAGGAAGCATAAGAAATGGGACAAAAAGTAAATCCAATAAGTAATCGCTTAGGTATTATCAGAGGTTGGGATTCTAACTGGTATGGTGGAAAAAAATACGGTGATTCTTTGCTTGAGGACTCTAAGATCCGTAAGTATCTTAATGCTCGCCTAGCAAAAGCAAGTGTATCTCGTATCGTTATAGAAAGAACTCTTAAACTTATCACAATTACTGTCTGCACATCTCGCCCGGGATTAATCATCGGTAAAGGCGGTCAAGAAGTTGACAAGTTGAAAGAGGAGTTGAAACAAATCACTGATAAGGATGTACAAATCAACATCTTTGAAGTAAAACGTCCAGAACTTGACGCACAAATCGTTGCTGGCAACATTGCACGTCAAATCGAAGGCAAAATCGCATACCGTCGTGCTGTTAAGATGGCTATCGGTTCAACAATGCGTGCAAATGCCGAAGGTATCAAAGTGCAAGTAAGCGGACGTTTGAACGGTGCTGAAATGGCTCGTTCAGAAATGTTCAAAGAAGGCCGTACTCCATTACACACTTTGCGTGCAGACATCGATTTCGCATTGGTAGAAGCATTGACAAAAGTAGGTATTATTGGTGTTAAGGTTTGGATTTGCCGTGGTGAAGTTTACGGCAAACGCGATCTTGCTCCATCGTTTGTCAACAACCAAAAAGACAACCGCGGTGGCAATAACGGAGGCCGCAGAAGAGGTGGTTTCCGAGAAAAGAAAAACAATCGTTAAACCGACTGGAAAGTTTAGAGAACAATGTTACAACCAAAAAAGACAAAATTTAGAAGACAACAAAAAGGCCGCATGAAGGGCTATGCTCACCGCGGTAATCAGTTGGCTTTTGGTTCGTTCGGTATAAAATCGCTGGAATCTAAATGGATTACCGGCCGTCAAATTGAAGCTGCCCGTGTTGCTGTAACACGTTACATGCAACGTCAAGGACAAATTTGGATTCGTATCTTCCCGGACAAACCTATTACAAAGAAACCTGCTGAAGTACGTATGGGTAAAGGTAAAGGTAATCCAGAAGGATTCGTTGCACCTATCACTCCAGGACGTATCTTGATAGAAGTTGAAGGTGTTAGCTACGACATTGCAAAAGAAGCATTGCGCTTGGCAGCACAAAAACTTCCTGTGACTACGAAATTTATCGTTAGACGCGATTATGATCCAAATCAAAATGTGTAAGCTATGAAGAAGGAAGAAATCAAAGAATTAGGCACTAAAGAATTGCTTGAACGCCTAGAGGTAGCTGAAAAAGAGTACCTTCAGACAAAAATCAACCATTCTATTTCACCACTTGATAATCCATCTAAGATTACACTTGATCGTAGAATGATTGCAAGAATGAAGACAGAATTGCGAAAAAGAGAACTTAACGATAAATAATCCTCAGCATGGAAAAAAGAAATTTAAGAAAAGAAAGAGTTGGGGTTGTTTACAGCAATAAAGGTGATAAATCAATCACTGTTGCTGTTAAGTATAAAGAGAAACACCCTATCTATGGTAAATTCGTCAAGAAAACGAGAAAATACCATGCTCATGATGAGAAAAACGAATGTAACGTTGGCGATACAGTTCGTTTGCAAGAAACTCGTCCATTGAGCAAGACAAAGAGATGGAGATTAGTAGAAATTATCGAAAAAGCTAAATAACAATGATACAGACTGAATCACGATTAACTGTTGCGGATAATAGCGGTGCTAAAGAAGCATTGTGTATCCGAGTTTTAGGTGGCACAGGTCGCAGATACGCTACTGTTGGTGATATCATCGTAGTGACTGTGAAAAATGTAATACCTTCTTCAGATGTGAAGAAAGGCACTGTGTCAAAAGCTGTTATAGTAAGAACGAAAAAAGAAATCCGTCGTGCTGACGGTAGCTATATTCGTTTCGACGATAATGCATGTGTTTTATTGAATAATGCCGGTGAAATTCGCGGCAGCCGTATCTTCGGCCCAGTAGCTCGCGAACTTCGTGCAACAAATATGAAGATTGTTTCATTGGCGCCTGAAGTTCTTTAATCCAAAAAAAAATTAAGTAATGAGTAAGTTACATATAAAGAAAGGTGATACCGTTTATGTGAATGCCGGCAATGACCGCACAAAGACAGGTCGCGTTCTTTCGGTTTTGGTATCGAAGAATAAGGCTGTCGTTGAAGGTATCAACAAGGTGAAAAAAAGCACTAAACCAAGTGCTAAGCATCCTCAAGGTGGTATCGTAGAAATTGAAGCTCCGATCCACGTTTCGAATTTAAGTTTGCTTGATCTTAAAACAGGTAAACCGACACGTATCGGTCGCAAGAAAGACGAATCAGGTAAAACAGTACGTTATTCTAAAAAATCAGGAGAGGAGATTAAATAATGAGCAGCACAACTATTAAAAACGATTATAAAGAACGAATCGTACCGGCTCTTCAAAAAGAGTTCAACTATTCGTCAGTTATGCAAGTTCCACGCCTGACTAAGATTGTAGTAAACCAAGGTTTGGGTATTGCAACCGCAGATAAGAAAGTTATTGAAACTGCCATCAACGAATTGACAGCAATTACTGGTCAAAAAGCAGTTCCTACTTTGTCTAAGAAAGATATTTCAAATTTCAAAGTTCGTAAAAAAATGCCTATCGGTGTACGCGTAACATTGCGTCGCGATAAGATGTACGAATTCATCGAACGTTTGATCCGTATCGCATTGCCACGTATCCGCGACTTCAAAGGTATCGAAGGCAAATTGGACGGTAGAGGAAACTATACTTTAGGTATTACTGAGCAAATCATCTTCCCAGAAATCAACATTGATTCTATCTCTAAGTTGATGGGTATGAATATCACATTTGTAACAACAGCACAAACTGACGAAGAAGGTTATGCTTTGTTGAAACAATTCGGTTTACCATTTAAAAACGCAAAATAATTCGAGATATGGCAAAAGAATCAATGAAAGCTCGCGAAGTAAAGAGAGCTAAACTCGTAGCCAGATATGCGGAAAAACGCGCTGCGTTGAAAAAGATTGTAAACACTGGTGATCCTGCTGAAGCTTATGAAGCTGCACAAAAATTGCAATCTTTACCTAAAAATGCTTGTCCTGTTCGTTTGCACAACCGTTGCAGCTTGACAGGCCGTCCAAAAGGCTATATCCGCCAATTTGGTATTTCGAGAATTCAGTTCCGTGAAATGGCGTCTGTAGGTTTGATCCCGGGCGTTAAAAAAGCGAGCTGGTAAAAAACAAAAAGTATTAAATATTGTTCGGTTAATTCCGGATCAATTTAAACAAAAATAATATGACTGATCCAATAGCAGATTATTTGACAAGATTGAGGAACGCAATTAAGGCACAACACCGTGTGGTTGAAGTGCCTGCCTCAAAATTGAAGAAAGAGATTACTAAAATTCTCTTCGAAAAAGGCTATATTCTTAACTACAAGTTTATAGAAGATGAAACACCGGCAGGAGCAATCAAAATCGCTCTTAAATACGATCCGGTAAACAAAGTAAACGCTATCAAGTGTTTGAAACGTGTATCTCGTCCAGGTTTACGTCAGTATACTGGTTACAAAGATATGCCGAGAGTATTAAACGGTTTGGGTATCGCTATCCTTTCAACATCGAAAGGTATCATGACCAATAAAGAGGCTAAAGTCCAAAAGATTGGTGGCGAAGTTCTATGTTACATCTACTAATAAAAAGGAGGTATTGATATGTCAAGAATAGGTAAAGCACCGATTGAGATACCTGCTGGAGTTACAGTAAAGGTAGAAAACAATGAAGTTAAGGTAAAAGGCCCTAAAGGCGAATTATCTCAAAAATTTCACCAAGATCTTACAGTTGCAGTAGAAGGCAACCAAATCGTTGTCAGCCGTCCTAGCGACGACCGCGAACACCGCGCTCAACACGGCTTGTTCCGTGCTTTGATCCACAACATGGTTGTTGGTGTTTCTACAGGCTATAAGAAAGAAATGGAATTGGTCGGAGTAGGTTATCGTGCAACTTCTAATGGTCAAGTTCTAGAACTTTCATTAGGTTACTCACACGCAATCTATTTCAAGCTTCCAGCAGAAATCAAAGTAGAAGCTAAATCTGAGAGAAATAAAAATCCGTTGATCATACTTGAATCATGCGATAAACAACTTCTAGGTCAAGTTTGTGCCAAAATCCGTACATTCCGTAAACCGGAACCTTACAAAGGAAAAGGTATTAAATTCGTTGGTGAAGTTATTCGTCGTAAATCTGGTAAATCGGCTAGCGCTAAATAAAATTTGATACGATTATGTTAACGAAGCAAGAAAGAAGAAATAAAATCAAGACACGCATTCGTGGTAAAGTGTCAGGTACTGCCGAACGTCCTCGTATGACTGTGTTTAGAAGTAATAAACAAATCTATGTTCAATTAGTTGATGACCTAGCAGGCAAAACTTTGGTTTCTGCATCATCAAAAGGTATTGAAGAAGGAACAAAATCAGAAATCGCTGCTAAAGTTGGACAAGCAGTAGCTGAAAAAGCTTTGGCTGCAGGTATCAACGAAGTAGTTTTCGACCGTAACGGTTACTTGTTCCATGGTAGAGTTAAATCATTGGCTGATGCAGCTCGCAACGGCGGACTTAAATTTTAGTGATCATGGTAAATAAAAATAACAGAGTAAAATCTACTAACGATATTGAATTGAAAGACCGTTTGGTTGCAATCAACCGTGTAACTAAAGTTACAAAAGGTGGTCGTGCATTCAGCTTCTCAGCTATCGTAGTAGTAGGTAACGAAAACGGTATCGTAGGTTGGGGACTAGGTAAAGCAAACGAAGTAACTGCAGCTATCGCCAAAGGTGTAGAAGCAGCTAAAAAGAACTTGATCCGTATCCCTGTTCACAAAGGAACTATTCCTCACGAACAAATTGCAAAATTTGGTGGTTCTCAAGTAATCTTGAAACCGGCATCTCAAGGTACTGGTGTTAAAGCCGGTGGTGCAATGCGTGCCGTATTGGAGAGTGTTGGCGTAACAGACGTTTTGGCAAAATCTAAAGGTAGCTCAAACCCTCACAACCTTGTAAAGGCAAC
Source organism: Muribaculaceae bacterium (assembly GCA_020026215.1). GTDB lineage: Bacteria > Bacteroidota > Bacteroidia > Bacteroidales > Muribaculaceae > Limisoma. The sequence continues at coordinate 10,698 of JAHHQT010000007.1, read as the reverse complement.
TTTCGAGGCATTGGCAGAGTTGAGAAGCCCGATGGATGTAGCACAAAACCGTGGCGTGTCGTTAGATGTAGTATTTAATGGTTAATAATGTAGCATTATGGCAATTATTAAGATTAAGCAAATCAAGAGCAGAATCAACTGCCCTATGGTGCAAAAGAGAACACTCGACGCACTTGGATTGAGAAAAATGAATCAAGTTGTGGAGAAAGAAGATACTCCACAAATTTTGGGAATGGTAAAACGAGTTCGTCACCTTGTAGAAGTAACGAACGCATAATAAATTATATTTAATATGGATTTAAGTAATTTAAAACCGGCAGTAGGTTCAACCGCTTCAAAAAGACGTATCGGTCGCGGACCGGGTTCAGGTTTGGGTGGTACTTCTACTCGTGGACATAAAGGAGCTAAATCACGTTCAGGATATTCTCGTAAAATCGGTTTCGAAGGTGGTCAAATGCCTTTGCAACGTCGTGTTCCTAAATTTGGATTCAAGAATATCAATCGTGTAAATTATAAAGCTATTAACCTAGAAGTAATTGAAGAATTAGCAAAAGCTAAAAACTTGACTTCAGTTTCTTTGGCTGACTTGCAAGCAGCTGGTTTCATCAATGCAAAACAATTAGTTAAAATTTTGGCTAACGGTACATTGACTTTGAAACTAGACGTAGAAGCTAATGCTTTCTCAAAGAAAGCAGAAGAAGCTATCGTTGCAGCTGGTGGATCTGTAAAAAAATTGTAAGCAATGAGATTTGTTGAAACCATAAAGAACATAAGCAAGATAGAAGATTTGAGAAAACGTATTCTCATCACTTTTCTATTAGTGCTTGTTTATCGTGTGGGTTGTCACGTGGTTTTGCCAGGAATCAACCCTAACGAATTGGATGCTCTCCGTAGCTTTACTGACAGCGGCTTGATGCAGTTGTTGGATATGTTCTCGGGAGGTGCTTTCTCTCAAGCTTCAATATTAGCCTTAGGTATTATGCCATACATCACGGCTTCTATCGTTATCCAATTGTTGGGTATGGTGTTGCCGTCGTTCCAAAAGCTCCAACGCGAAGGCGAGAGCGGTCACATGAAGATCAATCAGTACACTCGTTATTTGACAGTGGCTATTCTTATTCTTCAAGCTCCTGCTTACTTGGTTAACTTGCAAGTGCAAGTTAACAGTGCAGGTGGAGCAGCACACTTTAATTTCTGGACAATGGCTTACATGACTGTCATACTTGCCGCAGGTAGTATGTTCATCATGTGGTTGGGCGAGCGCATCACAGATAAGGGAGTAGGTAACGGTATTTCATTCATCATCTTGGTGGGTATTATCGCACGTCTCCCGGGAGCGTTGGCAGAAGAGTTCAGCAGCCGATTGACCACAGCTCAAGGCGGTCTAGTAATGTTTATTGTTGAAATCGTTCTTTTGTTTGCCGTTATTCTAGGCGCTGTTCTCCTTGTACAAGGAACAAGAAAAGTGCCTGTACAATATGCAAAACGTATTGTAGGTAACAAACAATATGGCGGTGCTCGTCAATACATTCCATTGAAAGTTAATGCAGCAGGCGTTATGCCAATCATCTTTGCTCAAGCAATCATGTTCATTCCTATCACATTGGCAGGATTTGGTGCTCAAGGCGAAGGCAGCGCATTCGTTCGTGCATTGACAGACATGACCGGTTTCTGGTATAATGCCATTTACTTTGTAATGATCGTGTTGTTTACATATTTCTATACAGCTATCACAGTACGTCCTACTCAAATGGCTGAAGATATGAAACGCAACAATGGTTTCATTCCAGGTGTAAAACCAGGAAAGAAAACTTCCGACTATCTTGATTCTATTCTATCTAGAATCACTTTCCCGGGGTCAATCTTCCTAGGTATTGTTGCTATTATGCCTGCGTTTGCTAATATTTGCGGTGTTCAACATAGTTTTGCACAATTCTTCGGTGGTACTTCATTGTTGATTATGGTAGGTGTTGTTCTTGACACTCTTCAACAAGTAGAAAGCCACTTGATGATGCACCACTATGACGGTTTGATGAAATCCGGTAAATTAAAAGGTCGTACAACTGGTAGCGGCTATTAATTAGGACACAATTGATATGATTTATCTTAAAACAGATGAAGAAATAGAGTTGATGCGTGAAAGTAATCTCTTGGTTGCAAGAACGCTTGGCGAAGTTGCCAAATGGATTGCACCGGGGATTACCACGTTGAAGCTTGACCAGATAGCAGAAGAGTTCATTAGAGATAATGGTGGTATTCCGGGTTTCTTGGGATACGGTGGTTTTCCGAACACACTTTGCATTTCAGTCAATGAAGTCATTGTACATGGAATTCCTTCAAGCGCCACTTTGCAAGACGGTGATATTGTTTCCGTGGACTGCGGAGCAATAAAGAACGGATTCAACGGCGATTCAGCCTACACATTCTGTGTCGGTGAAGTCGATGAAAAAGTCAAGGACCTGTTGAGAACTACAAAAGAAGCACTTTACATAGGTATTGAGCAAGCTGTAGAAGGAAACAGAATAGGTCACATCGGAAATGCAATTCAGGATTACTGCGAACATCGCGGTTATTCAGTGGTCAGAGAGATGACCGGTCACGGTATCGGACGAAAGCTACACGAAGATCCGATGGTTCCGAATTTCGGACGTCGCGGTGTAGGGCCACTTCTTAAAGATGGTATGTGTATTGCCATCGAGCCTATGATTAACATGGGCAGCAAGAACATCATCATCGAACGTGATGGATGGACCTGCAGAACAAAGGACCGCAAACCTGCCGCTCACTTCGAGCACACGATTGCCATCCGCAAGGGAAAAGCAGATATCCTTTCTTCATTTGAATTTGTAGAAAACGAATTAAAAGATAAATTAATATAAAACAAATTATGGCTAAACAAGCAGCAATAGAACAAGACGGAGTAATTGTTGAAGCATTGTCGAATGCCATGTTCCGTGTTGAATTGGAAAACGGACATGAAATCACAGCTCACATCTCCGGCAAAATGCGAATGCATTATATTAAAATCCTACCGGGCGATAAGGTAAGAGTTGAAATGTCACCTTACGATTTGTCCAAAGGAAGAATTGCTTTTAGATATAAATAAAAAAAAAACGATATGAAAGTAAGAGCATCAGTTAAAAAGCGCACTCCGGATAGCAAGATTGTTAGAAGAAAAGGACGCGTATATGTAATTAACAAGAAAAACCCTAAGTTAAAACAACGTCAAGGATAATTTATTATTTTTGCGAAAAAAATTATTATAGTTTATGGCAGTAAGAATTGTTGGTGTAGACTTACCACAAAATAAGAGAGGAGAAATTGCCCTGACTTATATCTTTGGCATCGGTCGCAGCGCAGCCAATACAATCTTGGCAAAAGCAGGCGTAGACAAAAATATTAAAGTACAGGATTGGACTGACGCACAAGCTGCAGCAGTTCGTGAAGTCATCGGTGCTAATTTCAAAGTAGAAGGTGATCTTCGTAGTGAAATCCAATTGAACATCAAACGTTTGATGGATATCGGTTGCTATCGTGGCATCCGTCACCGTAACGGTTTACCTGTTCGCGGTCAAAGTACTAAAAACAACGCACGTACTCGTAAGGGTCGTAAGAAAACAGTTGCTAATAAGAAAAAAGCTACTAAATAAGATTAAAGTATGGCAAAAAAAACAGTCGCAGCAAAGAAGAGAAACGTTAAAGTTGACGGCGTAGGTCAACTTCATGTACACTCATCTTTCAATAACATTATTGTGTGCCTCGCTAACAGCGAAGGTCAAGTAATTTCTTGGTCAAGCGCCGGTAAAATGGGGTTCAGAGGTTCTAAAAAGAACACACCGTATGCAGCGCAAATGGCTGCTCAAGATTGTGCGAAAGTTGCTTTCGATCTAGGATTGCGTAAAGTTAAAGCTTACGTTAAAGGACCGGGTAATGGACGTGAATCAGCTATCAGAACAGTTCATGGTGCTGGAATCGAAGTAACAGAAATCATTGACGTTACTCCACTTCCACATAATGGATGTCGCCCTCCTAAGAGAAGAAGAGTATAATCACTCAAAATTATTTTAACAAAGAATCTTTTGATGTGAATTTAGATTGCAATCAACCACCTCTCTGCAATCGCGGCTGCACTAAGAAGATTCGTATTCAACTTTAATTATTATTAAAAGTATTAGAAATGGCAAGATATACCGGACCTAAAACAAGAATTGCAAGAAAATTCGGCGAACCTATCTTCGGTGAAGATAAAGTACTCGCTAAGAAAAATTATGCCCCGGGTCAACATGGCGCCAACAGAAGAAGAAAACAATCTGAATACGGCAATCAATTGTGCGAAAAGCAAAAAGCTAAATATACTTACGGTGTATTGGAAAAACAATTCCGTAACTTGTTTGCTAAAGCAGACCGTACAAAAGGTATTACCGGTGAAATTCTTCTTCAATTATTGGAAGCACGCCTTGACAACGTTGTTTATCGTTTGGGCATAGCACCTACTCGTGCTGCTGCACGTCAATTGGTTACTCACCGTCACATCGTAGTAAACGGTAAAGTTTTGAACATTCCTTCATATTCAGTTAAACCTGGTGATGTGGTAGCTGTTCGCGAAAAATCTAAATCGCTAGAAGTTATCGCTGATGCTTTGGCTGGTTTCAACCACAGCAAATATCCATGGTTGGAATGGGATGAAAGTGTAAAAGGTGGTAAATTGCTCCACTTGCCTCAAAGAGAAGATATTCCAGAAAATATCAAAGAACAGTCAATCGTCGAGTTGTATTCTAAATAATAAATTGTAAATATCCATGGCTATTTTAGCATTTCAGAAACCTGATAAAGTATTAATGCTCGAGGCAGACAACCACTTCGGCAAATTCGAGTTCCGTCCTTTGGAACCTGGATACGGTGTTACTGTAGGTAACGCTTTGCGAAGAATTCTGCTTTCTTCACTCGAGGGTTATGCTATCTCTTCAATCCGTATTGACGGAGTGAAGCACGAGTTTGCAACCATCCCTGGTGTAATCGAGGATGTAACAAATATCATCCTTAACTTGAAGAAAGTAAGGTTTAAACACATTGTTGAAACCGATGAACCTACCACAGGACATTTGAACGTATCAGGTAAAGAAGTCTTGACGGCCGGTGATTTAGGCAAGGAACTTTCTGGTTTTGAAGTACTAAATCCGGATTTGGTTATTTGCCATTTAGATCCAACTGTCGCTTCATTCTCGATTGATTTCACAATTAATAAAGGTAGAGGATACGTTCCAGCTGACGAAAACGTTACTCCTACCGATGCGGTTGACGTGATTGCCATCGACTCTATTTATACGCCGATTATCAATGTCAAATATGCAGTTGAAAACTATCGTGTCGAGCAGAAGACTGACTACGAAAAACTTGTATTTGAGATTACTACTGACGGATCTATTCATCCGAAGGATGCTTTGAAAGAAGCAGCAAAAATCCTTATCTATCACTTCATGTTGTTCTCAGATGAAAAAATCACTCTTGAAACAACTGAAAATGATGGCAACGAGGAATTTGATGAAGAAGTATTGCACATGCGTCAACTTCTTAAATCAAAACTTGTTGATATGGACCTATCAGTTCGCGCACTTAACTGTTTGAAGAGTGCAGAAGTGGAAACACTTGGCGAATTGGTACAATTCAACAAAACAGACTTGCTTAAATTCCGCAACTTCGGTAAGAAGTCTCTTACTGAGCTTGAAGAATTGCTTGCCGGTTTGAATTTGTCGTTCGGAATGGATATTTCAAAGTATAAATTAGATAAAGAATAAAAACGATGAGACATAATAAAAAAGTAAACCATTTAGGCCGTAAGAAAGCTCATCTTGACGCAATGTTGGCGAATATGACTATTTCGCTAATCATGCACAAGAGAATTTTCACTACAGTCGCTAAGGCTAAAGCATTACGTATTTTTGCTGAACCTATCATTAATCGTGCTAAAGAAGATACAACTAATTCTCGCCGTGTAGTATTTAGCTACTTGCAGAATAAAGTTGCTGTTAACGAATTGTTTCAAGTAATTGCAACTAAGATTGCAGACCGTCAAGGTGGATACACTCGTATCATCAAAACTGGTACTCGTCTTGGTGACAATGCTAAAACTTGCTTCATTGAGCTAGTTGACTTTAATGACAACATGGCTAAGACAGCTAAGAAAGCAACTCGTACTCGCCGTTCTCGTAAAGCAGCTCCTAAAGCAGAAGTTCCAGCACAAGAAACAAAGGCTACTGAAGAAAAATCTGCAGAATAATCTAAAGATTTTGATCATATCGAAGCGAACAAATCTTCATGGTTTGTTCGCTTTTTTTATGCCCTTGTTTTTAGTTTTCGTTGGGATACAGGGAGGAGTAGGGCTTTATCGCTTTGAGAATTGATTATATCCTATAGGAGTACGCATACTGCGTAAATTCTTTAAGGAAATGAAGTTGAAGCCTTTGTAAATGGGGGGGGGGGAAATTGTGTATTTTCAATGGTTTATTCGCTTTTTGTCAAAAATCGGTATGCTTTCAGATATTTTTCAAGGCGTTGCTTGTCCTCGTCGGTAATGGTTTTCAGACGTCGGATATCCATATTGTCTTCCAAGTCATGAATCTTGACCTGTTTGCCGATTTTGTTGTGGCTCGCACGTACCACAAATTCTTCGTAGGTTTCTCCAGCCTTGCGTGTGACTGACAACACTCCTTCTACAATCTCTTGGGAGAATCCCTTTTCCAATAGAAATTCGGGTGTGACAGAAGTGTCTTCTATCACATCGTGCAACAAAGCTACAATCTTTTCTTCTGTGGTGTGGCAGCGTTCGGCAACTCTAATCGGGTGAAAAATATAAGGCGTACCAGCCTTGTCTTTCTGTCCTTGATGAGCTTTCATCGCAATAGCCAATGCCAATTCGATCATAGTGATAAATTTATAGTGAATGATATGCTTCAGAACCGCTGATTAGCTGATTCTGCTCCAATTGATAGTCTTGTCAAAATGGAAATGTAGTTCCCTTACAAGAATACTGTTGACAGGGCTGGTCAAATCCGGGTCGTTTTCAAGGATACTTTCAGCACCTTCACGAGCCATATTTAGGATAATGCCGTCGGTTGCCAGATTGGCTATGCGCATATTAAAGGCAATACCGCTTTGTTGTGTGCCTTCTATGTCACCCGGACCACGCAACTGCATATCTGCTTCAGCAATTTTGAATCCGTCGTTTGACTCGGTCATGATTTCCAGTCTGCGGCGTGTGTCTTTCGCAATGTTAGGCTTCGACATTAGAATACAGTAGGACTGTTCTGCTCCACGACCTACACGGCCACGCAACTGATGCAACTGTGACAAGCCAAAACGTTCGGCATTCTCGATAATCATCATGGAGGCATTCGGGACATTCACACCGACTTCAATCACGGTGGTAGCCACCAGGATTTGTGTCTTGGCGCATACAAATAACTGCATCTGGTATTCCTTTTCCGTTGGTTTCATCTTGCCGTGGATAAAACTGACCTTGAATTGAGGAAAGGTATTGCAGATATACTCATAACCGTCCTCCAGATTCTTCAAATCCAGTTTTTCGTTCTCTTGGATTAAAGGATAAACGACATAGACTTGTCGTCCAGCCGCAATTTCATTATATATCTTACGGTTGACTAATTCGCGGTTATTTTCGTACATCAGCGTTGTCGTTACTGGTTTTCTTCCCGGTGGAAGTTCATCGATAACAGACACCTCTAAATCGCCGTAAACGGTCATTGCCAACGTACGGGGAATCGGGGTGGCAGTCATAACAAGAATGTGAGGCGGCATCTGGCTTTTCTTCCAGAGTTTGGCACGTTGCGCCACACCAAAACGGTGCTGTTCATCAATGATGACCATGCCCAAATTCTTGAAATTGACATTGTCTTCAATGACGGCATGCGTACCAATCAGAATATGGATACTTCCGTCCAAAAGACCTTCATTGATGTCTTCGCGTTTTGCCTTACGGGTAGAACCTGTCAGTAATTCTACACGCAAGCCGATTTTAGCTCCCATTTCACTCAAAGATTCATAGTGCTGGGTTGCTAAAATTTCAGTAGGAGCCATCAGACAAGTCTGGAATCCGTTGTCGGCAGCCATCAGGGCAGTCATCATGGCAACTATGGTTTTGCCACTGCCAACGTCTCCCTGCAACAGACGGTTCATTTGTCGTCCACTGCCTACATCAGTACGTATTTCGCGCAAAACACGTTTCTGTGCGCCTGTAAGCGGGAAGGGGAGGACATTGTTATAGAAATTATTGAAATATTCGCCGATACGTGAGAAGACGAATCCTTTGATTTTATTATTGCGTGCTTGGGCATAGCGGAGAATGTTCAATTCAATCATGAACAGTTCCTCGAATTTCAAGCGGAGTTGTGCGCGTTGTAGTTTGTCAATGGATTCGGGCGAATGGATATTAACCAATGATTCATACAACGGCATCAGATGATAGCGGTCGATGATATCCTGTGGTAAAGTCTCGGGAATGCTTTTCACTTTCTCGAACACATTGCTGACCAAAGTCTGTATGAGTTTTGACGAGAATCCGCGGTTACGCAGTACTTCCGTCAAGTTGTAGATGCCACGCAAACCTCTTGGTTGGCTGTTGTCCTTATAGACTTCAATTTCAGGGTGTGCCAGACTGTAGTGTCCGTTGAATACTGAAGGCTTGCCGAACAGAATATATTCTACGCCTGTCTTGTAGGTGTCGGTAATGAATTTCACACGGTTGAACCATACCACTTCAATAGTGGCTGAACCGTCGGAAAACAAGGAGTGAAGACGGCGTTTGGCTCCTTCGCCCTGCGCATTGAATGAAATGAATCGTCCTTTCAGTTGGATATAGGGCAAGTCTCCGCGCAATTCGCTGATACGGTAAATGTGGCTTCTGTCCACATATCGGAACGGGAAATAATACAACAAGTCGTAGAAAGAGAAAATATTCAACTGTTGGTTGAGTAATTCCGCTCTTTTAGGTCCTACGCCGGTCAGGTATTTTATATCCAGTTTCCGAATATCATTCATTGCGTTCTGACAAAATCAGTTCGGCTGTTTTAACATCAGTCGGATGAGTGATTTTGATGTTCTCAAAATCCCCGGAATAGAGTGTAATTTCTGTGCCGCGAAATTCGACAACAGAAGCGTCGTCGGTAAATGTCGGGCTGAAAGGAGTGGTATAAGCTGTCTTAAGCAGACGAAGATTGAAGATTTGCGGAGTTTGGATGGCTACCAAAGAGTCGCGGTCAATCATGTGGCTGCCCTTGCGGTCGAGCATACGGATACTGTCGGTGATAGGGACAGTCGGTACGGCGGTGTCGCATCGTTCAGCTGTCTTGAAACCTTCGTCAATACATCTTTGTGTCACCAAAGGGCGTGCGCCATCGTGAATGGCGACGAGTCCGTCGGCTTCAGTAATGGATGCGAGGGCGTTCTTGACCGATCCGAAACGGTTTTGCCCGCCTTCAACGATATGGTGTTTGATTTTGAAATCGTACTGGGTACAGAGGTCATTCCATAAAGAGATGTGTTCACTAGGAAGTGCCACAACGATTTTCATGTCCTTGTCGTAGTTATGGAACGCATTGATGGTGTGCATCAAGATAGGTTTTCCACACAATAGTGTAAATTGCTTTGGAATTGTGGAACCAAAACGGCTGCCAGAGCCACCTGCTACTATAATCGTGTACTTATGCATAATCGTTTTCTCTTTTTATTAAATAACAAATATACGAAATAACTTTTTAAATTCGGTTTTTAAGAATTTAAAATTATGTTATGAAAAGTTGTCTTGATGGGGAGTATAAATAAACAGAAACGACTTTGTTCACGTATGGGCACAAAAAAAGGACTTTTTCACAAAGTCCCTTCTTTTATAGGTTTCCAATAGGTATAATTTTTTTAAGGTAAAAAAGATTGTTTTAGGTTTGTGATACAAAGATGACCCTATTTTTTTGCTTGACCAATTAAAAATATATGTTATGCAACATTCTTTTACTTTTTCTCTTGGCTGCTGAATTATCTAAACTATTGGCTAATAACTTCTTAATGTCTTTGTTGCAAATATCGGACTGTGTTAAAAAAAAGTTAAAACTAAATTATTCGGACTTAATTCAACTTTATTTAGGGTCGGTATTGTATGTTTTCAGACAAATATCCTTGCCGTCAAAAACAGCATAGGAATTGAAATGAATCCAATCGCCTAGGATAATCAGTCTTTTATTACTTGCTATTTCTTTGTCGAGCATAATATGGCGGTGTCCGAAGATAAACACGTCGATATCCTGTCCGTTATAATGTTTTGCAAATTCCTCCAAATATTCGTTGCCTTCCCCGGCATAGGTAGGGTATTTGTCGCTTGCACGACTGCTTGTTGACCAGTTGTGTGCAAACGGAATGGTCCAACGCGGGTGGATGCCTGAATATAGGAATTGAGCAAATTTGTTTCTGAATAAGGAACGCATGGCACGGAAAGTCCATTTTTGGTTTCCCACGCCGTCGCCATGAGCTAGGAAGAATTTTTTGCCTGCGATTTCTTTGATGACAGTGCCGTCAATCACCTTCACACCCAATTCGGTAGGGAGATAGTCGAAAATCCAAATGTCATGGTTGCCGATGAACCAATAAATCTTTATTCCGAGGTCGGACAACTCCGCTATCTTTCCAAAGAAG
>JAHHQT010000067.1 GCA_020026215.1 Muribaculaceae bacterium | reverse complement strand
AGACCGACTTTTATCAAATCTTCAAAAGCCATCGGGCCAATACGATTCTTGGAAGAATCAATGTAATAGTATTCTTTCATCTCTGAATATTTTGCTTATAAAGGTATAAATTTTCTGATATATAAATACAAAAATTCGATCAGTATTTAAAATCGTCAGTCAATAATTAAGAATAGTATCCCACAAAGCATACAGATGGCAATAAAGACCAAAACGCCCCAAAAAGAAGCAGAGCCGTGGTCTTCGTATCTGCCCACAGTATTTTCGTCCTCCTCATCAATGCGGTCATAGTCTTCCGTGCGATTCATGTGTGTTGTTTCACGCCAGCGACGTGTTTCTTCTTCAAGTCGGCGAAAATAATCATCATCCTGTTCATCACAATCGTCGAAACCCTTGTTTCCAAAATGAGAATGAGGGGAAGAAGTTCGAGCAAAAGAACCGTGCGACCAAGACTTTTTTCTGGCATCTGCACTATGATTCTGTCTTATTCCAGTTTTCGTGTCAAAGAGGAATTTCAATTCAGGAACATCCTGTGCCGGCACCCACTTGTCACTCCCCATCACACAGACAGGCGTATGAATGGTCAAATCCTTTTTAATCAAGTCTTCAAAAAGGACAGGCCCAACTTTTGACCTATTGTCATCTATATAATAATATTTTATCATTCTCCTACAATTGTTTCATAAAGGTATTAATTATCAATACCAATTGCAACAAAGCAACATAAAAAAAGCCCGACAAATGTCGAGCTTTCCATTTATTCTTTCATTTCTATAAAAGTCCGAACAATGAGAATCCTGAATATCCCACTACACCCACAATGAATGCCAATATAGTAAATAATTTGGCTTTACTTGATGCATCAATAGCTTCCTCGTAATCACCACGTTCCCAAGCAGAATCCACTTTTGCAGCAAACACAATCGCAACAATCCCCAATGGGAAGAAACAGCAGATGGTACTCAAAATCGCCCATACCAACCAATTGTTGGGTTTCACCGCAAATACCCCGGTACCACGACTTGTACGTGGGTCATAATTTGAACGCGATTGATATTGCTGTCCATTTCCGCCGTCATTGCTACCGTATGGTATGCCCACTTTAGGTTCTTCCTTAAATTCGGGAGGAGTCACGACAGACGGAACTTCTGCCATCATTTTTGACAGTTCATCCACCAATTCGGCAGGTGTCCAGTCGTTCATTCCTGCAGCCCATACCAAAGTCGAAGGTTTGATAATTTTCACCAAACGGTCAGCCTCAACAGGACCAATTTGCTTTCCGGCTTCGTCGATGTAAAAATAAGAATTCATCCGTTATTATTTAAGCATTGAGAAGTGCTTTGAAGCCAATCTATAGTTATCAACAAACACTTCCACGATATAATCACCTTTTGACAAAGCAGAAGCTACATTGTGATACAAAGTAAGGTTTTGCTCTTGTTGGTCGTAGTCAATTGTTTTTCTTTCAGAATAAACCACGTTACCACCTTCAAAAGGGAAAGTATTACCAGCGCCCAAGACGTTACCTTCAGGACTGACAATTCTTACGTAAAATGTTTTTTCACCAACAGGAGTTGAATTATTTTGAGGTACTGTAAAGTTAACTACCAACTGTACAGCCTTACCAATACGTTTTTCTTTCTTACCACGTTTATTCAAAGCACTGAAAGTCAATCCTGTGACATTCAATTTCTCTGCCAATTCCATTCGTTGTGAAAGGACTTCATTCTTCTGAGTGTAGTCACTCACCTTGCTTGCCAACTGTTTGTTAGTAGCCTTGATTTCCTTATTTTCGGCTTTTAAACCAGCGTTTTCCTTGCTCAATGAATCAATTACAGCTACATAGTGACGCATCAATTTTTTCAAAGAAGAAATTTCGTCCTTCAACTCTTTGATACGTTTGCCACTGGTGATTTTTTGAGTTTTCAATTCAGCCAAAAGTTTTTCAACTTTGTTTTTGGCTTCACTATATTTTTCGATTAAAGAATCATTTTGCAAATATTGAGCCTGGTTTTCATATTGTTGAAACTCGGTGTTCAAGTTTTCATACTCACCTTCCAATTGCAATTGGTCGTTCACCAATCTCAAAGAGTCAATTTGAGCTTGCATTTGGTCGGTTTTTGAGTTACAAGAAGAAAAACCGAGAATTAATAATCCCAACAAAGCGATAACAACTAACAAGCCGCCCATTTTCACAAAACGACGGCCTTTTTTCATTTCTTGATCAAAATTATTTTCTTGTTTCATAACCAATAAGTCAGATTTGGAGTACAAATATACTAACAAAATGCTATAAATCCGTTAATTTAACGAAAAACAACTATTTAATCGACAGGAAAGCCCTCAAAGTCGAACAATTTGGTCGATAAATAGCGTTCTCCCGTGTCGGGTAATATAGCAACAATAGTCTTTCCGGCAAATTCTTCCTGCTGAGCCAATCGCAATGCAACGGCTACAGATGCCCCCGAAGAAATACCGCACAACACACCTTCTTCCTGAGCCAATCGACGTGCCGTGCCGATAGCATCTTCATTGGAAACGGTCTCCACTCGGTCCACTATAGAAGCATCATAGTTTTTCGGGATGAAGTTTGCACCAATACCTTGAATCATGTGAGGTCCTGCCTGTCCGCCCGAAAGAATTGGGGAACTCATCGGCTCAACGCCAATCACTTTTATATCCTTTTTCAATGATTTCAACACCTTACCTGTACCCGAAAGCGTACCTCCTGTCCCAACTCCTGCAACAAACACATCAACAGCACCATCAGTATCGTTCCAAATTTCAAACGCTGTGGATTGATGCGCCAACGGATTGGCAGGATTTTCGAATTGGCGGAGAATGACTGCACCTTCCATACTATCACGCAATTCTTCAGCCTTCTTTACAGCTCCCATCATACCATCAGCCCCCGGGGTCAAAACGATTTCAGCACCCAACGCCTTCAGCAAGTTACGACGTTCCAAACTCATGGAATCAGGCATGGTCAAAATCACCCGATAACCACGCATTTTGCCTACCCATGCCAAGCCAACGCCCATATTGCCACTGGTCGGCTCAATGATGACACTATCGAGAGTCAAGGTTCCCGATTTTTCGGCATCATCAATCATGGACAAGGCGGCACGGTCCTTGACACTGCCACCGGGATTGAATGATTCAATTTTTACAATCACTCTTGCCCTTCCGTTTGGATTCATGCGATTTAATTCCAACAGCGGTGTGTTACCAATCAAATCGGTCATACTTTTATATATTCTTCCCATTTTTCGATTAATTTTATGTTTAACAAAACTAAATAAATTTTTCTAAAAATAGGCCATCACAGTGCCCCTATATTATTGTATAAATCGAACTATTTTCGTATTTTTGCACCAATATGGAACAAGTGTCGTTTACCCATTTTATGGAATTGGCCTACGAATTGATAAACACATCTGAAGTCAATTTGTTTAATTCCGCTGTTAAACTCATTCTCAGCGTTTTATTAGGCTGTGCCGTTGGGTACGAACGCAAAAGCAAAGGACAAATTGCGGGAGTCGGGACATTTGCTCTTATCTCAGCCGGTGCAACACTGGCAATGATTCTATCAGTTTACATTCCACAAGAATACCTTGGATTGAAAAATGGCGACCCGGGACGTTTGGCGGCACAAGTAATCACAGGTATCGGTTTCTTGGGCGCAGGAACAATTATCCGTATGCGCGGTTCCATCAAAGGACTGACTACCGCAGCAGGCATCTGGTTTATGGCAATGATTGGCATGGCTGTCGGTTCGGGGTTGTATCTGTTGAGCATTATCGCCACCCTGTTGATGCTTATGGTGTTTACAGGTGTAACCGACTACGAACAACGCATCAATATCGGTTGGAAAAACAAGATTCTGAAAGTGGATTTGACCACCACTGAATTTGATATTAACATCATCCGCAAAATACTTACCACTCATCAGATAAAGATTGCCGATACGTTCCTCTATGAAAATTTCAAGGACAACACGACAACCATTAGTTTTATTATATTGATTAAATCAAAAGCTGATATGCTCGACCTTTTCAAACAATTAAAAAGCATCGAGCATGTGAAGTCTGCAACTTTAGACAGTGACTTTAAGATATGACCCAGTTGAACCAAACAGAATATACAGTAGTTCCCGAATTTAGCCGTTTCCTAATTTCGTCGGTTAATAGTGGCTCAACGGGAGGCAACTCCACGCACACTACTCAATCTGTTGGCTCGTCATCTGACATCACCGCCGATGAAGAAAAATCCGAAACCGACCTTATTTCCGACTTGGCTTTGATTCTTGTAGTAGCAGGAATCGCCACCGTTCTGTTCAAACGATTGAAACAACCAGTCGTGTTGGGCTACATCGTGGCAGGCTTCTTGGTAGGGCCTCACTTCGGCTATTTTCCAACCGTCATCGACGAAAGCAATATTCATGTATGGGCTGAATTGGGAGTTATTTTCCTATTATTCTCTTTAGGACTGGAATTTAGCTTTAAGAAACTGCTGAACACAGGAGGGTCGGCTGCCATCACGGCATTGATTATCATTAGCGGCATGATGAGTGTCGGTTTCTTTGCCGGCAAACTCATGGGCTTCACCTTCATCAGTAGCCTGTTCTTGGGAGGTATGCTTTCCATGTCATCAACGACTATTATTCTAAAGGCATTGACCGACTTGAACCTGTTGCACCGACGATTTACCTCGCAAGTGCTTGCCGTACTTATTATCGAGGACCTGTTTGCCGTCATCCTCATGGTCTTGCTTTCTTCCATTGCCATTAACAAAACAGTGGAAAGCGAAGAACTGATGATTAGCGTTGCCAAACTGGCTTTCTTTCTCATTCTTTGGTTCTTAATCGGAGTCTATGTCATCCCGACCTATTTGCAACGCCAACGCAAATACCTCAACAGTGAATTACTTTTGGTCATCTCCATCGGCCTTTGCTTTATGATGGTGATGTTCTCCAACTATACAGGATTCTCCACCGCTTTGGGCGCATTCGTCATGGGTTCTATCCTAGCAGGAACTTGCGAGGCGGAACGTATCTCAAAAGTGGTTGCCCCAATCAAGGACTTGTTTGGAGCAATCTTCTTTATCTCTGTGGGCATGATGGTAAACCCTGAAATCATTGTCAACTATTCCACACCGATTATCATTCTTTCATTGGTGGTCATTATTGGTATGATATTCTTCGGTACAGTGGGAATGCTTGTTACCGGTCAACCGTTGAGAATCGCTATCGAATCCGGATTCTCACTGACTCAAATCGGTGAATTTTCATTCATCATTGCCACTCTTGGTATGGCTTTGAATGTGATTGACCCGAACCTATACCCTATTGTAGTGTCGGTTTCTGTCATCACCACATTCTTCACCCCTTATTTCATTAAACTGTCTGACCCGTTCAGCCGTTGGATGGAAAAGAAAATGCCAACTCGCTTGAAATCATTGCTTGACAAATACAGTGCAGGAACAACGCATAACGAAAATGAATTGGTGGAACTCTGGAAACAAGTCACAAAGCGCAATTTGTGGCGCATCCTGCTTTACTCGGTATTGCTGATTGCCATTATCATCATTTCTACCAAAGCATTGTTCCCATTTATGGAAGAAAGCATTGGAGAGAACTGGGGCAAACTGATTTCCACCGTCATTACCGTTACCGTAATGTCACCGTTCCTATTGGCTCTTTGTTACCCGAGCACCAAGAAATGGGAACGCGAGAAATTAAAATCGAGCGTACACTCCAACATGCCATTCATTGCCATCCGTTTGATACGAATACTTCTATCATTGGGCTTCATCATCGGTTTCTTGCTGATGATTTACTCTCACATCATCACGATTGTGATTGCCATTGCCCTATTCATGTTCTTGATTTTCTATTTTTCAAGGTCAGTGAAGAAGCACATGAAGAAAATAGAATCCATCTTTTTCAACAATTTGAATCAACGCGAATTACGCAGAAATGGAAAGAACAACAATTTGGTAAGTGACAAGCACTTGGCTTATATCAATTTGGGCTATAATTGTCCGTTTGTCGGAGAGAGACTGGCAAACTCTCAATTAGGCAAGAATTTCGGTATCAACGTGGTCAGTATCCAACGAGGAGAACAAACTATTGCCATGCCCAAAAGCTCAACACGCATTTTCCCGGGCGATACTATTGGTGTGATTGGGACAGATGAAGAAATTCAAAACTTGTTGGAAATCATTGAAAGTTCCAATGCCACAGCGGCAAGCAACGATACCGAACGCCCTAACTTGGAATTTACGAGTGCGGTACTTACCGCCAAATGCCCATGGGTAGGCAAAAAACTGTCGGAATCAGAAATCCGCACCCGCTATTCAGCACTGATAGTAGCGGTAGAATATCCCGACGGAACATTCGTCAACCCAACTGCCGACACTGTTCTGAACGAAGGAGACAACGTATGGTTAGTAATTGACAAGAAACTATTAAAAGACATTATTTAGAAAAAAATATATTTATTCATTAACAATCAATATTATGCACGAGAAAATCATAATTCTTGACTTCGGTTCACAGACGACACAACTTATTGGTCGCCGTGTTCGTGAACTGAATGTGTATTGTGAAATCCTCCCCTACAACAAATTCCCGGAGAATGACCCGAACATCATCGGTGTTATCCTTTCAGGTAGTCCATTCTCAGTTTATGACGAGAAAGCGTTCAAAACCGACTTGTCAAAATTGATAGGCAAATACCCTGTATTAGGAATTTGCTACGGAGCACAATTCATGTCCTATGCCAACGGCGGTAAAGTTGAACCGGCAGGCTCACGTGAATACGGAAGAGCAAATTTGTCAAAATTCGACAAAGAAAATTTGTTGCTTAAAGGATTGTCTGAAAACTCACAAGTTTGGATGAGCCACGGTGATACCATTACTGAAATTCCAGAAGGTTTTGAAGTAATCGCATCTACTGACAAAGTAAAAATTGCCGCTTACGAAATCAAGGGCAAAAATGCTTGGGGCGTTCAATTCCACCCTGAAGTGTTCCACTCAACTGAAGGAACAAAACTTCTTTCCAACTTCGTGGTAGGCGTTTGCGGTGCTAAACAAAACTGGAGCGCAGCGTCATTCATTGAAACTACCGTTGCCAACTTGAAGGAAACATTGGGCAACGACAAGGTTGTGCTTGGTCTTAGCGGTGGTGTTGACTCATCAGTAGCAGCAGTACTTTTGAATCGTGCCATTGGTAAGAACTTGACTTGTATTTTCGTGGATCATGGTCTTCTTCGCAAAAACGAATTCAAGAACGTGATGAAGGACTACGAAGTCTTGGGCTTGAACGTAATCGGTGTTGACGCTTCTGAAAAATTCTTCTCTGAATTGGCAGGCGTAACAGAACCTGAACGCAAACGTAAAATCATCGGTAAAGGCTTTATTGACGTATTCGACGCTGAAGCCAGCAAATTGAAAGATGTGAAATGGTTGGCACAAGGTACTATCTACCCTGACTGCATCGAATCACTTTCCATCACAGGTACAGTCATCAAGAGTCACCACAACGTAGGTGGTCTTCCTGAAAAGATGAACTTGAAACTTTGCGAACCACTTCGTCTTCTTTTCAAGGATGAAGTACGTAAAGTAGGTCACGAATTGGGAATGCCTGAACACTTGATTAACCGTCACCCATTCCCGGGTCCGGGTCTTGCAGTGAGAATCCTTGGCGACATCACTCGCGAAAAAGTGGAAATTCTTCAAAACGCTGACGACATCTTTATCCAAGGCCTTCGCGACTGGGGATTGTACAACGAAGTATGGCAAGCAGGTGTTATCCTTCTTCCTGTACAGAGTGTAGGCGTTATGGGCGACGAACGTACATACGAACGCGCAGTTGCTCTACGTGCCGTAACAAGTACTGATGCAATGACTGCCGATTGGGCACACCTACCATACGACTTTATGGCAAAGGTTTCCAACGACATCATCAACAAGGTGAAAGGTGTGAACCGCGTATGCTACGACATCTCTTCAAAACCACCAGCAACTATCGAATGGGAATAATATTCTCAACATCGCTATAAAAGAAAAACGGGTTGTCATTGCTGACAACCCGTTTTTTTATTTTGTTTTTTTATTTCTTGATACCGCGTCTGTTCAATGCAGTCTGGTAAAGATATGCATTGTAGTTGTGTTCACTCAACGAAGCGGTGAAACGGTGTGTCCCCGAGAAATCTTCTTTGGCACACATATATAGATAATTGTGTTTCTTTGCATTCAACACTGCCAACAATGAAGATTTATCTGACAAGCGAATCGGTCCCGGTGGCAACCCTGCATATAAATAAGTATTATAGGGAGAATCGATAGTCAGATGCTTATTTAAGATACGGCGCAACTGCGTATTCCCCACGGCAAATTTCACCGTCGGGTCAGCCTGTAACTTCATGCCAATTCTCAAACGATTCAAATACAATCCTGCTACAATCGGTTTTTCTGCCTTTTGTGCGGTTTCTTCTTCCACAATGGATGCCAAAGTAGAAACTTGCACAGGTGTCAAGCCCAAAGACTTTGCCTGTTCACGACGACCTTCATTCCAGAAAGCCTCATAATTTTCATGCAATTTTTTGATAATGGTCTTTGCCGATGCAGTCCAATAGAATTCGTAAGTGTCGGGAATGAACATGGCAGGGAAAGTCTCCTTGGTGAATCCCAATTCCTTATAGACCTCTGGATTGCTGATATAATTATACATACTGTCAGCAGAGATCATCATGGTTTCTCCCACAGCTTCAGCAAAATCCTTCAACGTACGTTTGTTGTTGAATGTAAAATTAATCGGAGACTGAGAACCATGCGTCAATTTTCTCCACAAATAGAAAGGAGAAGTCCCTGCTTTCACATTATAAGCACCACGGCGAGACTGCGGATTCAAGTCTTTATACAGGCACAAAGTCTCAACCTTGTCCGCCATATCTTCACCGAAATAAACGGCAAGCGAATCCATCAAGGCATCACGCGCCATATCGGGATAGATATAGACCATAACCTCTTTCTCCGTTTTCTGCCCGAAGAACCTGACATATTCATAAATGCCAATGGCTGCAACCAATACCACAAACGTTGATATTGAGTACAGCCATATCTTTAAAGTTTTGGATAGTTTTTTCATCTAATCAATTATTATCTTACTCCAATTGTCAAGGTAGTGTAGTATCGTGACGGTCCGCCAAACGAATTTTTGCTACCGAATGACAAAGTTACGAAATGTTCTCCATAACGGTCCCACCATGACACTTCTAATTCATTACCATAATCATGGGCAACAGCAGGTCTTCCATATTCACGGCAAAGTCTTTTGTAGAGCTTGTTATAGCGACGCATATTGTAACGGTTGGATGAATCATAAAAACTGACGTTGTTTAGACGGTCGAAACGGTCGTAATAGACAATAGCATCATCCCAGTTAACACCCAAATATTTCACATTGCGCAAATACACCTTATCATTGTCATAGCCATCCAAGTGATAGCCTCCGTCATACAAATTGTCGATGCTGACACGGATGGACAAACCAAAGTTCAAGCCAAAAACTGCATTGACAATCGGAGCTCTATAATAAGGAGTATAGTTTACAGGGTAAGGAGGACAATAGTGATAGTGAGGAATAGGACGATATGGACGATGCGGTGGAGCTATCGGACGCCAATGTCCGCCATGGTGAGGTTTGTAACCACCCGGATTGTGTGCTCCAGGATAATATCCGTGTCCGTGATGACGTCTGTCATCATCATCCCAATCATCATCGTCACGGTCATGTCTGCCGTAATGAGGTCTGTATTTGTCATCATCATCGTCGTCATCATCATCATCTCTGCCATAGTGAGGGCGATAGCCGTTGTGATGGTATTTGTCATCATCATCATCGTCGTCATGTTTATAATGAGGACGATAGCCCAAAGATTTATCAGAATCCTTTACACTATGTACGCCGGAAATCGGACGACGTCCGTTACCTTGTAGTTGAGAATGGCTTCCCAAATTCATTTTTTGAGAAGATGTATTGATGCTCGGTTTTCGATTGCCTGAATGGTTAGTAGTTCCTTGATTACTTGGTCTGCTCGGTCTGCGACCTGTAGTCATCTTTGTTGAAGGTTGACGTTGACTTTTTTGAGTTGAAACTGTAGCTTGTGGGCGACGACCACGAGTCGTAGTGGTCACATTTTCTCTATCCGAACTTCCATTAGACTGGTTCGGGCGACGTGATGAAGCATCCATATTTTCAGTTACAAAAATCATCATCACAGTCGTGAGAATCGAGATTAAAGTGCGTAAATAAATCTTCATAATCAATTCTAATTTATAAGTTCGACACACTAGTGTCCACTAAAAATTAGCGCGACACTAAAATTTTAAAAATTAAATA
>JAHHQT010000066.1 GCA_020026215.1 Muribaculaceae bacterium | reverse complement strand
ACGTATCAAGAGTAAAAGCAGATAAAAAACTTAAAGAAGAACTCTTTCTTGAATCTATATTGCCGGAGCCTTTTTTACAATGGCGTCCCGGTAAACAATTTTATGTGACAGACGATAATATAAAGTTGATTTTTAATCCTTCCAATGATTATAATTTAGAAACGATTTCGATGAAGGGGAGTACTCTGCAATATAAGGGGTACAAATATGAAAAGGAAATTGATAATACCGAAGTCGTGGTTCTATCGTTCTCGCATAATAATGATGTTTTCAAATATAATACAGGAAAAACGATAGATGATTTGTCAAAACTAAATCCTGAAAATATAGTCCCTTTTGTCATTGATTTAGATTATGTTCAGTTGATGGATTCTCTATTGACTGGAAAAGATTTGTATATCAAAACTTCATTATGGATGAATGAGGATTTGAGGTATATCAATGGATTGCATTATGTACCTGTAAAGATTACAAGTGTTACGGTCGGTAATGAGGTCTATCCTTTTTTGGCAAATTTTGAACATAATTGTAAACGAGCTTGTGTATTTATGTCTTCACAAGCATCTTCGATGAAGAATATGACCTTTGACAAATTGTTCTCATTTTCTGATATTAGACAAAATTATCCATCTATTAAGGATGATAACTGGAATAGAATAACCAAAGGTCAGGTTGCTTTGAATATGACTAAGGAAGAATGCTCTTTGTCATTAGGAGTTCCTCGTACAATAGACAGAAATCCAACTCATGGAGGATTGTATGAACGTTGGACGTATGACAATGGGGTTTATTTGATATTTGAAGATGGATTATTAATTAAATATAGAAACTAACGAAGATGGAAGTCGAATTTTTAGGTACAGGCACTTCTTTTGGTGTCCCTCAAATCGGTTGCGATTGTGAGGTGTGCCATTCTGATGATCCTCGCGATCAACGATTACGCACTTCCGCAATTGTTCGTGTAAGGGGGATTAATATTTTAATTGATTGTGGCCCGGACTTCCGCCAGCAAATATTAAGGGCTTCTGATTCAAGATTAGATGCCTTGTTGCTTACACATATTCATTATGACCATATTGGTGGGGTTGAAGATTTACGACCTTATTGTTTAGATAAATACTTTGATATTTACGCCCAACCAGAAGTAGTGAATGGTATAAGAGACCGTTTGCCTTATTGCTTTGCAGAGTTAAGATATCCGGGAGTGCCTTATTTCAAACTACATTCATTGGATTATAATCCTTTTAAAATAGGAGATGTGGAAATAATACCATTACCTGTCTATCATCATAAATTGGAGATTTTTGGTTATAGAATCGGTAAGATGGCCTATATCACCGATTGCAAATATATGCCTGATTCTACATTGGAAAAATTAAAGGGTATTGATACTCTTTTTATCAACGCTTTGCGATTTAGAGAGCATTTTTCACATCTTAGTGTTGGTGAAGCATTGGATTTGATTGCAAAAATAAAACCTCGTAAAGCTTATCTCATACACATGGGACATGGCATCGGTTTGCATAAAGAGGCAAATTTGTCATTACCTGATCATGTAGAATTGGCTTATGATACCCAAATTATTCAAATCGAGGATTAAAATATAAATTTTATTGATATTATTATGGATTTATTCGAAGCTGAAATCATCCAATTA
The DNA here is from genome assembly GCA_020026215.1 of Muribaculaceae bacterium. GTDB lineage: Bacteria > Bacteroidota > Bacteroidia > Bacteroidales > Muribaculaceae > Limisoma. The sequence goes on along the minus strand of JAHHQT010000066.1, from coordinate 8,763 downwards.
CGAAAGGAATTAAATCAGCATAACTATAATTACTATGTTTTAAATAACCCGACGATTTCTGATAAGGAATTTGACGAGAAGTTAAGACGCTTGCAAGAATTGGAAGAGGATCATAAAGAAATGTTTGATCCTTTGTCTCCAACACAACGAGTCGGTAGTGACTTGACACAGGGTTTTAAACAAGTTGTTCACCAACGTCAAATGCTGTCTTTGGGAAATACTTATTCTTTGGCAGAGGTGGAAGATTTCTTGCGTCGAACTAACGCATCTTTGGAAGGCAATTCTATTCAAATTGTGGGTGAAATGAAATTTGACGGAACTTCGATTTCCATTACCTACGAACATGGTAGAATGGTTAGAGCTGTAACTCGTGGCGATGGTACACGAGGAGATGATGTGACCGTTAATGTCAAAACAATCCGTAGTATTCCTCTAGAATTACAAGAGGGCGATTATCCTGATTCTTTTGAAGTCAGAGGAGAGATTGTAATGCCTTGGGCTTCATTTGATGCTTTAAATAAGGAACGTGAATTTAATGAAGAACCATTATTGGCCAATCCGAGAAATGCAGCTGCTGGAACTTTAAAGACATTGAATTCCGCTGAAGTCTCAAAACGTGGATTGGATGCGTACTTCTATTATTTGTTGGGTGAAAATTTGCCTTTTAAAACTCATTATGAAAGTTTACAAGCACTTAGACGCTGGGGCTTTAAGGTCTCTGATGCGGTCGCTGTAATCAATAATCTTGAAGAAGTCAAAAACTTTGTTGATTATTGGGGGGAAGAACGTAAAAAACTGGAAGTTGCTACTGACGGTCTAGTGTTTAAGGTAAATGATTATGCTCAACAACGATTCTTGGGTAATACGGCAAAATCTCCAAGGTGGGCTATTGCCTACAAATTCCAGGCAGAAAGAGCATTGACACAATTAAAGTCCGTGTCATTTGAAACTGGGCGAATGGGTGTAATCACTCCTGTCGCAAATCTTGAGCCTGTTTTGTTGTCAGGGACAATTGTGAAACGTGCATCTTTACATAACGAAGATATTATCCGCCAATTGGATATTCATGAAAACGATTTTGTTTATGTGGAAAAGGGCGGTGAGATTATCCCTAAAATAGTTGGCGTTGAGATTGAAAAACGTGAAGCGGACAGCATGGCATTACAATTCGTGGATACTTGTCCTGTTTGTGGAACAAAGCTGGTTAGAAATGAAGGTGAAGCTGCTTGGGTGTGTCCTAATACCTATGGTTGTAAACCTCAAATTACGGGGAAGATAGAGCACTTCGTTGGCCGTAAGATGATGAATATAGACGGTATCGGTGAAGAGACTGTTGAACAATTATATACTGTTGGATTAGTCAAAAATATTGCAGATATTTATGACCTGACAAATGATAAATTGACTATCGTGGGCAGAATTGGTGATTTAACAGCCAATAAGATTCTACGAGGTATTAAGGCTTCAAAAGATGTGCCGTTTGAACGTGTGATATATTCATTGTCTATACCGAATGTCGGTGAAACGGTTTCAAAGAAAATAGCCTTCGCCGTAGGAAATATGGATAAATTAATGTCCATAACCGTTGATGAATTGGTTACTATTGATGAAATTGGCAATGTGATTGCAGAAAGTATTGTTTCGTTCTTCGCCGATGAACGAAATAAGGAAATTGTGGCACGATTAAAGGCGGCAGGACTTCAAATGGCTATATCGGCTGATGCGATGGCTGCGAAGTCTGATAAGTTAAAAGGTAAGACAATTGTAATCAGTGGTGTTTTTGAACACCATTCACGTGATGAATATAAAAAGATGATTGAAGAAAATGGAGGAAAGAATTCTTCATCCATTTCAAAGAAGACAGACTTTGTTTTTGCAGGAGCTAATATGGGACCTGCGAAATTAGAAAAAGCGCAGTCTTTGGGTATACAAATCATCAATGAAGATGAATTCTTGAAAATGTTAGAATAATGATTAACGAACCATTAAAAAGGAATCTTCCAATATCTTCAGCTGTTGTCATGCTGACCATGCTTGGGTTAGGTGGTTTGCTGTTATGCATTGCATTTAACTTTATTATGACTTTGACTGGATTGGCTGAGCATGAACTTGTTGTGCTGAAAATTACGGTAGTATTACAAAATATCTTGACTTTTATATTGCCTGCTATTTTCTTTGCATGGTTCATAGCTTTTAAACCTTTCTCATTTCTTCGGGTGGATAGAGCACCATCCTTGAAATCAATATTACTTTTGTTGTTGGTGTTTGTCTTTATGACTCCAGCAATGAACTATATTATTGAATGGAATGAGTCTTTAGAATTACCTGATTTCTTGTCTGGTTTGGAAGAATGGATGAAAGCCAGTGAAGATGCGGCAAAAGAGGCTACTGGAAAACTTGTAGATACCAGTTCGTTTGGAAATATGGTCATTGCCGTATTGAGCATCGGAGTTTTGACGGGTATTGGGGAAGAATTCTTCTTTAGAGGTGCATTACAAGGATTCTTGAGTAGGCACATGAATTATCATTGGGCAGTATGGATTGCTGCTTTTGTGTTCAGTTTGATGCATTTCCAATTTTATGGTTTTGTTCCTCGGATGCTTTTAGGCGCATTGTTTGGTTATATGTTTGTATGGAGTGGCTCTTTATGGTTGCCAATTATTGGTCATGCTTTCAATAACTCATCAGTGGTCATTTCCCAATATTTGATGGAGAATAGCATTATTGAAACTGATATCTCAAAATTCGGTTCTGACAGAGTAACGTTGTTTATTTCAAGTGTAATACTGACCTTACAACTATTGATGGCTTGGAATAAAAAATTGAATAAGGCAAAAAATGAATAATATAGAAATACATCCTTTTGAACCCTGTTTGCCTAAAACGGCAAGAGTGTTGATGTTGGGCTCATTTCCACCACCCGAGGCTCGTTGGTCCATGAAATTCTATTACCCGAACAAGACCAATGATATGTGGCGTATTATGGGAATCATTTTCTTTAATGACAAGACTAAATTCTTGACAAATAATGGTTATGATCTCCCCGCAATTATTGACTTTGTGGAAAGTAAGGGAATTGCCATGTATGATGCGGCATATAAGATTATAAGGACAAAAGGTAACGCTTCTGATAAATTCTTGGAAGTGGTAGAACCCACAAACATATTTGCTATGCTGGATAAAATCCCATTGTGTCGTGATATTGTTACAGCAGGAGAAAAATCGACAGAACTTGTCGCTCAATTGATTAATTGTAAAACGCCTAAAACAGGAGAATCTGTTGAGTTTACTTACAACAATACAACCTATACTTTGCATAGAATGGTGTCGTCTTCACGAGCTTATCCATTGGCTGTAGAAAAGAAAGCGGAACAATATTCCATTTTATTTCAAAAGATAGGATTGCTATAATATATTAATTATTAATTTTGTAAAAATCGTAAATAATGGAAATACTTGATTTGTTTATGTGGGTTGAAGCTCACTTGAATTATTTTTGGATTACGGTTTTGATGGCGATTGAAAGTTCTTTTATCCCATTCCCATCAGAAGTCGTAGTTCCACCGGCTGCTTATTTTGCCTGTACTGGAAATTCTAATCTGAACATCTATCTTGTAGTTGCTTTTGCAACTTTAGGTGCAATGATTGGTGCGTTGATTAACTATTATCTGGCTGTTTGGATTGGTCGTCCATTAGTCTATAAATTTGCGAATAGCCGTTTCGGACATATGTGCTTGATTGATGAAGCTAAGGTGGTTAAGGCAGAGCAATACTTTGACAAACATGGTGCTATCTCTACATTCATTGGCCGTTTGATTCCTGCTGTCAGACAATTAATATCAATTCCTGCTGGATTGGCAAGAATGAACATTAAGAAATTCGCATTATATACAGCATTAGGTGCAGGTATTTGGAATGCGGTTTTGGCTTTGTTGGGATTTTGGTTGAGCACATTCATTCCTAAAGACGAACTTTATACTCAAATTGAGCACTATAATCAATATCTAACTTGGGTTGGATATGGTATTGGTGTTATTGTAGTACTGTTTATTATATATAATGCATTAAAAAAGAAGAAATAATTAAATTCAAATAAATTCATTATGTTAGTTTCCCCATCACTTTTGTCTGCAGATTTCTGCAATTTGTCAAAGGATATTGATATGATTAATGAGAGTGAAGCCGATTACCTTCACTTGGATATTATGGATGGCGTATTTGTTCCTAATATCTCATTCGGTTTTCCTGTTATCAAAAATCTTAAAAATATTTGTAACAAACCTCTTGATGTGCATTTGATGATTGTAGAACCACAAAAATTTATCAAAGAGGTGAAAGATTGTGGCGCAGAATTTATGAATGTGCACTATGAAGCATGTTTGCACCTTCATCGTGTTGTTCAACAAATCAAAGAGGCTGGCATGAAAGTAGGTGTTACACTTAATCCAGCAACTCCGGTTTCTGTTTTGGAAGATATTATCACAGAATTGGATTTGGTTTTGATTATGTCTGTAAATCCTGGTTTCGGCGGTCAGAAATTCATTCAAAATTCGGTGAAGAAAGTAAGGCAATTACGCAAAATGATAGACAATTCTGGTAGCCATGCATTGATTGAAGTGGATGGCGGCGTTAATGGCGAGACTGGTAAATTGCTTAAGGAAGCAGGCGCTGACATGGTCGTTGCGGGTAACTATGTATTCAAGGCTGATTCTCCTTTGGATAGAATCTCAGAATTGAAAAATTTATAAAAATCTTGCTTATGAAAAAATATATTTTATCTATTGCACTTGCCTGTTTACCAATATTAGTCACTGCAGGACAATGGATAAGAATTAACCAACTCGGCTATTTACCAAAGTCTGTAAAAGTCGCAGTTTTTATCAGTGAAGAAAAAACTGATATCAAAAACTTTGAACTAATCGATGCAAAAACATCTAAATCCATTGCCAAATTATGCTCTGTTAAAGAGACTGGGGCTTTGGGCAAAATGGGCACTACCTACAGATTGGATTTTTCAAGTATTGAAAAAAGTGGAATGTATTTTTTGAAAGCAGGGGAAGTTCAGTCTCCTAAATTTGAAATTTCTACTACAGTGTATGATGGAGCAGCTGATTATGTCCTTAATTATATGCGTCAGCAACGTTGTGGATATAATCCATTTTTGAAAGATTCTTGTCATGTGCATGATGGTTTCATTGAGTATCATCCTACTAAATCTGGTCGGCATATTGACGTAACTGGGGGATGGCATGATGCAGCAGACTATTTACAGTACACAACGACTTCGGCTAATGCTATTTATCAAATGTCATTAGCGTATGAATACAATCCTGAAGTTTTTACTGACCATTATAATGCTAACGGAGAAGAAAAGGCAAATGGAATTCCTGATATTGTAGATGAAATCAAATGGGGGTTGGATTGGTTGAATAAGATGAATCCTGCAGAAGGAGAGTTCTATAACCAGATTGCTGATGACCGCGATCATGCGATGTTTCGTTCACCAAATACCGATAAAGTGAATTATGGCTATGGTCCCGGAACAGGAAGACCAGTTTATTTCTGTTCCGGAGAAAAACAACAGCGTGGTAAATTTATGAATGCCACTACAGGAGTAGCCAGTACTACAGGAAAATTTGCGTCTTCATTTATAGCAGGAGCTAGGGCTGTTGATGAATTCTATCCCGAATTTGCGAAGACTATCGAAATAAAAGCTTTTGATGCTTTCAAATTGGGTGAAGAAAAACCGGGCGTTTGTCAAACAGCTTCTGTCGCTTCTCCATATATTTATGAGGAAGTAAACTGGACTGATGATATGGAATTGGGTGCAATTGAACTTTATCGTAAATCTGGGGACAAGTCTTATTTAAAGAAGGCGACTGAATATGGAAGACAAGAGCCTATTACTCCATGGATGGGTGCAGACAGTGCCAAGCATTATCAATGGTATCCGTTTATGAATGTGGGGCATTTCAGATTGGCCAATGTGGCAGACAAGCGCTTGGCTGCTGAATTTATTAGGAATATGGAATCGGGGATTTCTCGTACTTTTCAAAAAGCTGAAAAACATCCATTCTTGTTCGGTATTCCTGCAATATGGTGTTCAAACAATCTTGTTGTCGCTATGGTGACACAATGTATGTTGTATCGTCAAACAACAGGTGACACTACGTATATTGAGATGGAAGCTGCATTGCGAGACTGGTTGTTCGGTTGTAATCCTTGGGGAACAAGTATGGTCGTTGGTCTCCCTCAAAATGGAGATTATCCAAGTCAACCACACTGTGCTTATGTACAGGAGAATGTCGGTAACGCATGGGGGGGATTAGTTGACGGACCTGTCTATACTAATATTTTTAAGAGCCTTCGAGGTGTAAAACTTGATGGTTTGCCTTGGGCAAAGGCTGAAAACTACGATTTGTTTCAGCCTGGTGATATTGTTTACCATGATGCAATAGGCGATTATTCAACAAATGAGCCGACGATGGATGGCACGGCAAGTATGACTTTTATGTTATCAAGTTTGGAAAAAGAGGGACGAAAACAAGCTCAAAATAAATAGAAAAAGGAGGATGTAAATATCCTCCTTTTTTGTTTGACATTATTAAAACTAGAATTGAGTGTTTACTCCAATAAATAATTGTGTTTTGGGTAACCCATATGCTTTGTTCCATACTGCAAATTGTGGCTCTGCAAAAAAGTTACAGAGGACTTTGCCAATCTTTAATACTTTCCCCATCCCAAGTCCCACCGGAACGAGGTAGTTCCCTTTTTCAAAATCAAGAATAGAGATTGCTGTACTTCTCAAATATAGACCTTTGTCAAGTTGCCACATAAGAAATGGTTGTATTGAGGCTGCATGGACTCTTCTTCTATTGTCATTCCCAGCAAAGGAATGTTGCCAGGTTGCTAAGAATCCAAATTGGAAGATATTACTTTTGGCGAAGTATCCCACAAAAGCAAATCCGATGTTCCATTTTCCCGAGCCCAAAAACTTTTGAGTTGCCGTAGGGACTGATAAGAGAGGACCAATTCCTAATTGATTATGTGAGGTTAAATCTGTAAGAATGTATGTGCCAAATATATTCATATCTCCAAGTCCAGAGTGATTCCCCGGCCCAATATTAATGGTGTTAATTGGCATGGATGCTCTCAGTAGAATACGGTTGACGGGCTGTGCATACCTAATCCACGCTGTGTTTGCCGTTCCGTCAATACCACAGAGTGATGAGGAATATATGTTGTGTACACTGATACTTTTAATACTTGCCAATGGATTGTTGGCATCTTTCATTGCTTTACTACTTTCTGAGTCTTGACCAAAGCATGAGAAAGCACATAAGCAGGATAGGGTAATGCTTAATAAAATTGTTTTCATTGTTTAGATTGCTTATATAAATTGTGCTTTTAATAACTTAATTCTTAATACAACGAGTATCTCGTTAATGTACAGTGGCCCTAATTTAGTCTCTGCTCATAGCTATATAATATTTATATGGTTAATAATGTTAAGAGTTCCTTGCATTCTACTTGAAGAGTGCTTTGTTTCAATCATAGAAATCTAATTGCAATGTATTTATTTTTTTATAAATAAGAGTAATTTCTTAAAGTAAATCTTTGAAAAATTAAAAAAATATTAACTTAAATGTGTTGAATTTCTTTATAAAGTGATTTATTTAAAGTCTCTGTAGAATGTAGATTATTTCAATTCCTATTTTTGGGAATGGAGAATAGACATTAATGTCTTTGATTTGTTTTGAGTCTCAGCCCATTCAGAATGTAGTTTTGATTTGTCGGTAATTCCCCCTCCAACAAATAGTTTGTATTGATTGTTGTCAAATCTCATCGATCTAAGATTAACATAATAGTCAAATGTGTTTTGTGTAAAATATCCGATATATCCGCCATAATATTCACGAGCGTGGCGTTCTACGTGAGGAATTGCTTTTACAACCTTGTTTTGAGGTGTTCCTGCCAAAGCCGGAGTTGGATGGAGTTCACGGATAATGTCATGTGCTGTATGTATATCTTTAACTTCAGCATTGAATCTGTTGCACAGATGTTTCACAAAACCAGCTTCTTTGTTGAACTTTTCAGAGAGCTTGAAATCGATCTGATATTTGGTGAGAATTGAAGCTATGAAGTCAACTACATAATTTTGCTCATTGATATTTTTAATATCCCATTCCGTTTCGTCTGTAATAGGTTTTGTTCCAGCCAGTGCCATTGTCTGAAATTCATTGCCATTATATCTCCCCAGTAATTCTGGGGTTGCTCCGCACCATGCTCCTGTTTGCGGACTATTATAGATGAAGCAAAAAGCGTCAGGGTATTTCTCTGTTAAATGAATGAATAATTCGCCCCAATTAATTTGAGTGTATTCTTCAACAATGATTCTAGACAATACAATTTTTTCAAGTTCATTCGCCTGAATTAGATTCTGACAGTCTTCGAAAGATAGGGTATAGGTGTCAAAATCAGTTGAATAGTCATGAATAGAACGATGAATAGAAAGATGTCCTTGGCTCGTAAATAGGGCGCAAATTTCATCATCTGAATATTGCTTGTAGATATTGGATAGTGGATTTCCTTCATTTATAATAAATGGCGCTATTTTAAAGCCTTCGTTTGAACAATAATCTGAATCAACTTGTGCTCCAAATTGAAATCCTTGATTGTAGGGCTTGAAGGCATAAAATGAAATCCCATTTGAGAGGGAGGTATTTATTGCATTTATTATATTTGAATTCTTTTCCATTATAA
>JAHHQT010000065.1 GCA_020026215.1 Muribaculaceae bacterium | reverse complement strand
ATAAAGGGGATGTCTATAAAGTAAATGCCAATGGTGGCGAAGCTGTAAGATTGACAACACAGGATTCATACGAAACAAGTCCTGTATGGTCTCCTGACAGCCGTATGATTGCCTTTTCCAGCGATCGTTTTGGCAATGGAGATGTATTTGTAATGCCATCAAATGGTGGTCAAGCGACACGTTTGACTTATAATTCAGTAGGAGAGACTCCTTCTGCATTTTCTGTTGATGGTCAATTCATTTACTATTCTGCCAATATCCAAAGTCCGTCTGCAAGTGCTTTGTATCCTGAAGTTTTCAAACAATTATACAAAGTTCCTGTAGCTGGTGGTCGTAGTATTCAAGAAATTGCTGTCCAAACTGATATGATTGACTTTTCTAAAGATGGAAAGACAATGCTTTATCAAGACAGAAAAGGATACGAAGACACTTGGAGAAAACATCATACATCTTCAGTTACATCTGATATCTGGTTATATGATGTTGCAACTGCAAAACATACTAATTTGACAAATAGAGGCGGAGAAGACCGTAATCCAGTTTATTCTCCAAATGAAGATTTAATCTATTTCTTGAGTGAAAGAAACGGAGAATCAATGAACGTATATTCAATGGATGCAAAAACTGCAAATAATTTGACTAAAGTTACATCTTTTGCTACCCATCCTGTACGTTTCTTGTCAATGAGCGACAATGGTACAATGTGTTTCACTTATGATGGTGAAATTTATACCAAATCACAAAACCAATCACCAAAGAAAGTAAACATCAATATTACATCTGATGATTACAATTCTAAATCGACATTGAGATTCAGCCGTGGTGCAACATCATTCTCTGTCTCTCCAAACAGTAAGGAAGTCGCTTTTGTTGTAAGAGGTGAAGTTTTCGTTACTTCTGTTGAATACGGAACAACAAAACAAATCACAAATACAGTCAGTGCAGAAGATGACGTTGACTTCGGAAAAGATAACCGTTCTGTAGTCTATGCAGCAGAAAGAGATGGTGTTTGGGGTATTTATCGTTCTAAAATTAAACGTGAAGAAGATTTGAACTTTGCAAATGCAACAGTCATCGAAGAAGAAAAACTTACTCCTAATGATAATATTGACCGTCAAAGACCAATGCTTTCTCCTGATGGAAAAGAATTGGCATTCATTGAAAATGAATACAAATTGATGGTAATGAATCTTGAATCAAAAGAAATCAGACAAGTGACTGATGGTTCTCAATGGTTCTGTGATTTGTTCAATTATGCATGGTCTCCAGATGGGAAATGGTTCACTCTTGAAATTATAGGTAACGGTCACGATCCATATTCTGATGTTGCAATCATCAAGGCTGATGGTACAGAAAAAGCTGTGAATCTAACCAATAGCGGTTATTTCTCATTACAACCTAAATGGGTGTTGGATGGTAATGCTGTTTTGTTCATCACAGACAGATATGGTATGAGGAGTCATGCTTCTTGGGGCTCATTGAACGATGTGATGCTTGTATTCATGAACAAGGATTCATATGATAAATTCAGATTGAACGAAGAAGATTATGAACTTCTAAAAGAATTGGAAAAAGAGCAAGCTAAAGCTAAAGAAAAAGCTGAAGGAGACAAGAAGAATAAAAAATCAAAGAAAGATAAAGACAAAACTAAAAAAGAAGAAAAATCTAAAGATATTGTTGTAGAACTTGATGGTATTGAAGACCGTATTTTTAGATTGACACAAAACTCTTCTGACTTGTCAGATGCTATCATTGCTGATAAGGGCGAAACTCTTTATTATCTATCCGCTTTTGAAGAAGGCTATGATTTGTGGAAAATGGATCTTCGCAAGGAGGGAACTACATTGATGAAAAAATTGGGATTAACTTCTCCAGGTAGTTTGGTGACAGATAAAGATCAATCCAATATGTTCATCATGAGTGCACAATCTTTCAAGAAAATGAAATTGGCAAGCGGTAAGATTGAAAATATTTCTTACAGCGCTGAAATGAAGATGGACTTGTCTGAAGAACGTGCTTATATGTTTGAACATGTTTGCCGACAAGAAGCTCGTCACTTCTATAGAACAGATATGCATGGTGTGGATTGGGATATGATGACTTCTGCTTATCGCAAGTTCTTGCCACACATCAATAACAATACTGATTTTGCTGAATTGTTAAGTGAAATGCTTGGCGAATTGAACGTCTCTCATACAGGAGGACGTTACCGTGGAGCTACAAGAGGCGAACGCACAGCAGACCTAGGTTTGTTCTACGATTTGACTTATACCGGCAAAGGTTTGAAGATTACTGAAATTATAGCAGGAGGTCCATTTGATAGAAAAACGACTAAAGTTAAACCTGGTGTTGTGATTGAAAAAATCAATGGTGTCGAAATTGCTGAGAATGATGATAACTTCAAATTGTTGAATAATTTGATTGGTAAGAAAACATTGGTTTCGCTATATAATCCGGAAGATGATTCACGTTGGGAAGAAGTAATCAAACCTATCAGCAGTGGTAGAACATCAATGTTATTATATGACAGATGGGTGAAACAACGTGCTGCAGATGTCGAAAAATGGTCAAACGGCAGATTGGGATATGTTCATATTGAATCAATGAACGACAATAGCTTTAGAACAGTTTATTCAGACATTCTAGGTAAGTATAACAGGTGTGAAGGCATTGTCATTGATACTCGTTTCAATGGCGGTGGCCGTTTGCACGAAGACATAGAAATCTTGTTCAGTGGAGAAAAATATTTGACTCAAGTATTCCGTGGCCGTGAAACCTGTGATATGCCAAGCCGTCGTTGGAACAAACCTTCTATCATGGTCCAATGCGAAGCTAACTATTCAAATGCACATGGTACTCCTTGGGTTTATAAACACAAAGGAATGGGTAAATTGGTTGGTGCTCCAGTTCCTGGAACTATGACAAGTGTTTCTTGGGAACGTTTGCAAGACTCTTCTCTAATCTTCGGTACTCCTGTTATCGGTTATAGAACAGCTGAAGGTAACTACTTGGAAAATTCTCAATTGGAACCTGATGTATATGTATTGAATGCACCTGAAACAGTTGTTAAGGGTGAAGATACCCAACTGAAAGTAGCCGTTGAAGAACTGCTAAAACAATTGGATGCAGAAAAGAAATAGCCAATATAATTCTTGAAATAAAAAGAGATATGCAATTACGCATATCTCTTTTTTGTAGCTACTTGGTAAAATAAAGAATCCCCTCAGTGAATGACTGAGGGGATTCTTTATTTATAGCCGATTGTTATTTTATTTCAACCATTTGTCAAACCATTTGAAGAATTCATATTGCCATAACAAAGCGTTTTGTGGTTTTAGAATCCAGTGGTTTTCGTTAGGGTAAACCAACATGTGAGTAGGAATGCCTCTAAGTTTAGCTGCATTAAATGCCATCATTCCTTGTGAAGCCAAGATACGATAGTCTTTTTCACCTACAGTAATCATAATTGGAGAAGTCCATTTGTCAACAAATTTGTGAGGAGAGTTAGCAAATGATCTTTGGGCGATAGCATTGTTCTTGTCCCAGAAAGCACCTCCTAGGTCCCAGTTAGCAAACCACATTTCTTCTGTTTCCAAATATTGAGATTCTGTATTGAAAATACCAGCGTGAGCCAAGAATGCAGAAATCCTATTACCATGGTTACCTGCTAAATAGTAAACAGAGAAACCGCCATAGCTTGCACCTGTAGCACCAATTTTAGCTTTATCGATGTAAGGCTTTTCAACCATATAATCTACAGCTGCTAAATAGTCTTTCATGTTTTGTCCACCGTAATCGCCAGAAATTTGAGCGTTCCATTCTGTTCCAAATCCTGGAAGACCACGACGGTTAGGAGCAATAACAACATAACCTTGAGAAGCCATCAATCTGAAGTTCCAACGGTAGCTCCACATTTGGCTGACTGCTTGTTGTGGACCGCCTTGACAATACAACAATGCAGGATATTTCTTGTTTTTGTCAAAGTTAGGAGGAAGGATAACCCATGTAAGCATTTCTTTACCATCAGTTGTAGGAACCATATGTTTTTCGACTGTGATTGGAGCCAATTGGTTTAGCAATTCTGTATTGACTTGTGTCAATTGTTTTTCAAAACCTTTACCAACCAAGAAAATTTCGTTAGGGTATTCGATAGCGTGGCGTAGAGCAATCACTTTATTTTCATCAACAGGGAGAACGCTTGCATAATCACACATTTGGTCAGCAATTGTTTCAATTTTCTTAGAGTTTACATCAATGCTGAAAATTGGAGTTGGGCCTTCGTGGTGGGCAATGAAAAAGATGCTTTTTCCGTTAGGATTCCATGCAATAGTGTTTACTGTATAATCCCAATCAGAAGTTAAGTCTGTTTTAATGCCAGTATTCATATCCATGACGAAAATACGATTTTTGTCAGATTCGTAACCGTCATGTTCCATTGATAACCATGCCACTTTATCACCTTTAGGTGAGTAAATTGGGTTTGTATCATAACCCATCATACCTTCTGTAAGGTTCTTAGTTGTCTTTGTAGCTAAGTTGTACAAGTATAAATCTGAATTGGTTGACAATGCATATTCCATACCTTGTTTTTTACGAGACACGTAAATCAAGTTTTTGGAATCTGGAGACCATGCAAAAGATTCGATTCCGTTAAATGGTTTCATTGGAGCTTCGTATGGTTCGTTTTCCATAATGTCGTAAAGATTGGAAATTTCATCGTTTGCAAAATCTGCGAGGAATGGATGTGGAATTTGTTGAACCCATTCGTCCCAGTGTTTGTACATCAAATCGTCAACGATAAATGCTTCTGCTTTGTCAAGATTGTTATAAACATCTTTAACTGTTTTACCATATTTCACATTCTTGATGAAAAGGATTTTTGTTTCATCTGGAGAAAAGACAAATCCGTCAACCCCATCTTCGATGTGTGAAATTTGTTTTCTGTTTTTGCCATCAGCATCCATTACAAACAATTGGATGTTTTTATCTTCTAGAGATTTTGACAAGAAAGCGATACGTTTTCCATTGTTGATCCAAACTGCATTGAATTCCGGTTCATTTGTTCTTGTTAATTGAGTCTGGTTTTTCCCATCAATACCCATTACCCAAAGTTCTTTATTTCCTTTATCAGCCTTCAAACTAATGAATTCCAAGTTATAAAGAACTTTTTTCTTGTTAGGAGACAATTGTGGGTCACTTACTCTTCCGAAAGCCTCGATAAGTTCCGGAGTGAATTTTCCATCAATCACCTTAAAATCCGGACGAGTAATAATCTCCGAATCTGCAGCTTCCACTGCCATAGCATTTGATGCTATAACTGTAGCCATAATCAATGATGTTTTTAGAATGTTCATTTTTTATTATTTTTATAATTTTTGTGTGAATTCTCTGCCTTTTTATATCGGTTGTCAGATCTTTTATGGGAATTATCAAACCTCTTGGGCTTGTTTTCCTTTCTATTGTCGGTAAATTCTGACTTCGGATGTGTATTCTCCTCTCTTCGGTGGAAATTGGAGTTCTCAAACAAATCCTTAATCAAGTCATAACGGTTCATTCTGATTAAAGAACGTTGGATATCCTGACGGAATTCGGGCTTATACCAGAAGAAAAATTTGCGTTGGTTCTGCTTTTCATTTGGAGTATGAGCCGTGTAAACCTTTTCCAAAGTATAAGGATGATATCCTGTGTAATAAATCTCAGATGCAACAGTCATTGGCGTTGGTGTGAAATCTTGGACTTGTTCCAAATGGAAATTCAAGTTCTTTGTTAATACTGCCAATTCCGCCATATCTTCTTCTTCACATGCTGGGTGGGATGAAATAAAATATGGAATGATTTGTTGCCTTAAATTGTATTTCTCGTTAATATCATCGAAAATTCGCTTGAAGGTATAGAATTGTTGGAAAGAAGGTTTCCTCATACAATTCAAGACCTTGTCAGATGTGTGTTCCGGTGCAACTTTCAAACGCCCGGAAACGTGATTGCGAATAAGTTCATTAATGTATTTCTTGTTGGTTTCATTGACTTTGTCATCCTTATGCTTTGCCATTGCTAAGTCATAACGGACACCACTACCAATAAATGATTTTTTGACACCTGGCAAAGCATCAACCTTATGATAGATAGACAGCAAATGCTGGTGGTCATTGTCCAAGTTCTTACAAGGTTGTGGATGCAAGCATGAAGGTCGTTTGCAGACTTTGCACATCTCCAAATTATGACCATGCATCTGATACATATTGGCAGATGGACCGCCTAAGTCTGAAATATAACCTTTGAAATCCGACATGGCAATGACTTTCTTAGCTTCTTTTAGAATAGATTCTTCACTTCTTGAAGCAATGAACTTACCTTGATGGGCAGAGATGGTACAAAAAGCACACCCTCCAAAGCAACCACGGTGCATTGTAATGGAATGACGAATCATTTCGTAAGCCGGAATACGTTTCCCATTGTAGCGGGGATGCGGAGTCCTGGTATAGGGCAAATCGAATGAAGCGTCAATTTCATTATGCGTCATTGGCGGATACATATGATTTACTTTTACCACTTTGTTCCCAGTAACTTGCCACAATGTGCGACCGTTCCATCGATTAGATTCTGTTTCAATATATTTAAAGTTTTCGGCCTGTTTCTTTTTGTTTTGAAGACATTCTTCCCAGGAATTGAGCACAAAATCCGTCTTTGTGTCTTTTTCTGTTGGAACACAAGATTTATTCAAACTAACCACAGTTTGTGGAATATCGGTAAGCTCTGAAATCTTCTTTCCTGATTCAATCTCTTTTGCAATTTCCACAATGGCTTTCTCTCCCATACCATAGATAAGCAAATCTGCGGAACATTCCAATAAAATGGACTTTCTCAATTTATCAGCCCAATAGTCATAGTGCGACAAACGGCGCAACGAAGCCTCAATACCTCCTGCGACAATAGGTACATCAGGATAAATATCTCGTAATATCTTTGTATAGACAATAGTAGGGTAGTCAGGTCTAGCTCCATGCCTGCCGTTGGGTGTATAGGCATCGTCGCTTCTACGTTTTCTTGCTGCAGTATAGTGATTGACCATAGAGTCCATAGCCCCTGCAGAAACGCCGAAGAATAGCCTTGGCTTGCCTAATTTTTTAAAGTCTCTTAAATCGTCTTGCCAATTAGGTTGCGGAATAATTGCCACACGATAACCGGCTGCTTCCAACGTACGACCGATAACAGCTATACCCATTGATGGGTGGTCTATATAGGCATCGCCTGAAAATAGAATCACATCAATGTAGTCCCAACCTAATTTATCAATTTCTTTTTTAGAGGTCGGAAGCCATATGCTTGCATTGTTATCTGTTGTCATTTATTTGAGTCTGAGTTTTTTAATTTATCTTCCAATTTAATCAATTCGTCTCTATATAATGCTGCCGAAATAAAATCCATATTCTTGGCAGCTTCTGTCATATCAAATTTAGCTTTTTCAATCGCACTTTGCAATTGGTCTTTAGACATATAGTTGATTACATTTTCTGCTGCCCTGGTGTTCTTGATAGGGACACTGTAGTTCTCAATATCTTTGTATTCCTTGATACCTTTCTTGCCTGTCGAACGTTTAGGTTCAACTTTTTCTGTACTTGAAGAAGTCGGAATGATTTGCATAGAGCCTGTCTTGACAATGGCTTTGGGAGTGATGCCATGCTCTTCATTATAGGCTAGTTGCAATGAACGTCGTCGTTCTGTTTCATCGATAGTCTGTTGCATGGAATCTGTTATCTTGTCTGCATACATAATAACAGTTCCGTTCAAGTTACGGGCAGCGCGACCTACAGTCTGTGTCAACGAGCGGTGTGAGCGTAAAAAACCTTCTTTATCTGCATCAATAATAGCAACCAAAGAAACTTCAGGCAAGTCCAAACCCTCTCTCAAAAGGTTTACGCCAATAAGCACGTCAATTTCTCCGGCTCTTAACTGATCCAATATCTTGATACGGTCCATAGTTTCCACATCTGAGTGGATATAGGCACAACTGATATCCAGTTTAGTTAAATAGGAGGACAATTCTTCAGCCATCCTTTTAGTCAAAGTTGTAACCAGCACACGCTCTTGTCGCTCAATCCTGATTCTGATTTCCTCAAGCAAGTCATCAATCTGGCCATGAGATGGACGTACTAAAATCAATGGATCAAGCAATCCTGTAGGACGAATAATTTGTTCAACAATTACACCGTCAGACTTTCTTAATTCGTAATCGGCAGGAGTTGCGCTAACATATATAGTTTGACCTGTAATGGCTTCAAACTCATCAAACTTCAGAGGCCTATTATCAATCGCTGCAGGAAGACGAAATCCATATTCGACTAAGTTTAATTTACGGGATAAGTCACCACCATACATTGCTCTAATTTGAGGGATTGTAACGTGGCTTTCATCTATAAATGTAATGAAGTCATTCGGAAAATAATCCAACAAACAGAATGGACGCATTCCCGGTTCTCTGCCATCAAAATATCGGGAATAGTTTTCAATGCCAGAGCAATAGCCAATCTCCTTAATCATCTCTATATCATAAGAAACACGCTCATACAATCGTTGGGATTCAGCAATTCGACCTTCCTTGTGTAGCATTTCAACTTGTTTGTCCAAGTCTTGCTCAATCTCAATGATGGCATTGGCTGTTTGTTCCTTGGTGGTCATAAAAATATTTGCAGGGAATATTTTGTAGGCATCCAAGTCCAATTCTTTTTCCATCGTGCTTGGATTGTAAGAAGTAATGGACTCAATCTCGTCGCCCCAGTATACGATTCGGATAATGATCTCCTCGTATGCCAAGTACAGATCGACGGTATCTCCTTTTACGCGGAACTGTCCTCTTCCTAATTCTATGTCACTACGGTAGTAGAGCATATCCACTAATCTGCGGAGAAAGTCATTACGGGGAGTTTCTTCACCGACACGAATTGTTGTTACGTTCTTGTTGAAATCTGCCGGATTTCCCATACCATAAATACAGGAGACAGAAGAAACGACTATAATATCTCTTCGTCCTGATAATAGAGCCGTAGTGGTAGCCAAACGAAGACGGTCAATTTCCTCGTTAATCATCAAATCCTTTTCGATATACTTGTCGTATGTCGGAATATAGGCTTCTGGCTGATAGTAATCATAATAGGAAACAAAGAAATGCACAGCATTCTCTGGAAAGAAATTCTTGAATTCTGAATATAATTGGGCTGCCAAAGTTTTGTTATGCGACAAGATAAGAGTAGGGCGTTGCACCTTCTCTATGACATTGGCCATCGTAAATGTTTTACCCGAACCTGTCACACCTAAAAGAGTTTGATATTTATCTCCTTTTTGTATGCATTTGGCCAATTCCTCAATGGCTTGAGGTTGGTCACCTGTGGGTTTATATTCTGAATGTAACTTAAAATTCATATAGAATGCTTTAACTTACAAAGATAATACAAATGTGTCGCAAAATAGAATCATACAAATTAATGTTTCTTAAATTAAAAATATGTATAGGCTGATAAAATCAAGGATTCGTAAGATTTTACGATTGTAAATAAAAAAGCCACACTTTTATTTAATGTGGCTTTATAATTCTTCAATGTTTTTAAAAATTGTATTTTGATTCTAATGAATGATATAGAACTTTTTATTGAGTAAAAAAGAAGATGTAGGTTTCATTAAATAATAGTTAAGATTTCTACAAGTTTGTTTCTGTCGTTAATTACAATCTCATTAGTTGAATAATCCAAAATACCTTGTTCTTTAAGTTCACCCATTGTGTTAATGAATGATGAGCGTTGAACACCAAGTAATGTGTACAAATCCTTTTGTTTACAATTTATTGTAATTTCAGTAGCATCTTTATAAGTCAAAGATGTCAACCAGAAAGCAAAACGTTCTGCAATACTACCAGATGTTAGAGACAAGACTGCTTCCATTGGAGTTTGAGAATTACGAGACAAGTAGTTCAGCATGTTAAAAAGGAATACGCTGTCTGATTTCAAAATTTTTAGATAGTCATTCTTTTCAATTTGCATAATACCAGCATCATGACAAGCACAAACTTTGTATGGGTACACAGTATTTTTACCAAATAAAAATTCAGCACCAATTACATTAGGGGCAGACAACGTTTCGTAGATTCTTATCCTTTTGTTTTGGTTCGCAATCTCAATTTTTACTTTTCCAGAAATTAGAAATTTCAAATTCTTGCATTCATCAAAGGCCTCAATAAATTGTTCATTATCGAGATACTTCAAAAAATGGAATTTGATTTTTTCGATTAGATCCGAGATTTTAGCATGATTCACACCTTGAAATAAAGGTAAACCCATGAGAATCTCATACATACTTTCCATAATTATGCTTAATTAAATTATTTATGCAAATATATTAATTTTTTGCTCTATCATAAAATCGAGAATCATAAAATAAGAGTATAAACACTGAAAATAAGTTAAAATACCATCTTAGATCCTATTTTGTCTAAATAACTAAGTCATTAAAAATCAAATGATTTAAAAAAATTAAGATTAATAAAAAAGACTGAAT
>JAHHQT010000064.1 GCA_020026215.1 Muribaculaceae bacterium | reverse complement strand
ATTCATATTGCTATGCAGGACTTGGATATTCGTGGTGCCGGAAACTTATTGGGTGCAGAACAAAGCGGTTTCATTGCCGACTTGGGTTACGAAACCTATCAGAAGATTCTGAAAGAGGCGGTCTTGGAATTGAAGACAGAGGAATTTGCCGAGGAGTTTGCCGAGGAAGACAACGACGACAAGGCATACGCTTCCGACTGTGTGGTGGAAAGTGACTTGGAAATCTTATTCCCAGCTACTTTCGTTCCGCAGGAAAGCGAACGTATTCTGCTTTATCAAGAGTTGGACAATATGGAACGTGAGGAGGATGTGCAGGCATTCTGCAAACGCATAAAAGACCGTTTTGGTGATATTCCTGAAGAGGCAAAAG
Organism: Muribaculaceae bacterium; assembly: GCA_020026215.1. Taxonomy (GTDB): domain Bacteria; phylum Bacteroidota; class Bacteroidia; order Bacteroidales; family Muribaculaceae; genus Limisoma. The sequence continues at coordinate 10,532 of JAHHQT010000064.1, read as the reverse complement.
AATTGATAAAAGTCGTCAGCTTGCGTCGCATTGCGCGTACGTTGGGTATCGAGAAGATTGCCTTGAAGCAGGGGACAATGCGTCTCTATTTTGTTTCGGGTGACAATATCGCTTATTATCAGTCTGCCGCATTTGGACGAATTTTGCAATATTTGCAAAACAATTTCCGTCGTTGTAAGTTGCAGGAAAATAACAATAAGCGTTTGGCTCTCATTTCTAATGTCAAGAGTGTGCACGAAGCCTTGGAAATTTTAAAGACCATTACGCAACAACCCGTTGCCTAAGACATACAAAAAAAGGAGTATCGATTGATACTCCTTTTTTATTAATCATATTCCGATTTACAAATTCGTTGTAAAAGCGTTTTCCTTTTTTTTCAGAATTTGATTTCTAATATTCGTTGAATGATGAAATCTCTTCGGCTTTTTTGCGGTTCTTTTCCCTGAATTTTTGAACAGAATGACCGATGACTACATCCAAAAGAACTTTCTTTCCTCTTGGAATGCCCAAGGCCTTTTTCATCTTCTTTTCGTCAAACCAACCCAAGATACATGAGCCCAAACCTTCTTCTGTAGCCAAAAGAGTAAGATGTGCCGCCATAATTCCACAGTCAATAAGCGGGTAGTGCTTGTTTTGTACCCAACCACCCAAACGTGCTGAGAAATTCGGTGATTCTTGCACGATGACAATGTGGCAAGGTGCTTGTGAAGCGAACTTGTTCATCCCCATAGATGCCAAAGCATCAGCTACTGCCATGCGCTTTTCCTTGTCGGTCACGGCAATCAAGTGCCATGGCTGGGAGTTGCAGGCTGATGGGGCAAGTCGTGCCGCTTCGATGATGCGTTCAATCACTTCTTTATCCACCTCTTTTTCAGTATCGTACGCACGGTCACTTTGACGGTGTGCGATAAGGTCATATACGGAACTCATAGATTTAGATTTTATCGTGAAAAATTATCTTGTAAATTCCATCAAACGGCTCAAGTATTTGCCGATGATGTCGAATTCAATGTTGATTTTTGAACCCACCTTGATATTCTTGAAGTTGGTGTGTGCAAAAGTGTAAGGGATGATAGCCACTTGAAAGCTGTTTTTCTGTGAGTTGCAGACTGTCAGACTGACACCGTTTACAGTTACTGAACCTTTCTCCACAGTAACATATCCTTTTTTTGCCATTTCCGGATTGACTTCGTATTCGAAAGTGAAATATGTACTGCCGTCCACTTCATCTATGGCCTTGCAAATGGCGGTCTGGTCAACGTGACCTTGAACGATATGTCCGTCCAAACGTCCGTTAATCAACATACTGCGTTCGATGTTCACTTCATCACCCACTTGCAACAAGCCGAGGTTACTACGGTCCAAGGTTTCTTGGATGGCAGTTACGGTGTAAGTGCCGTTGCCCGGTAGGTCAACCACTGTCAAGCAAACGCCGTTGTGCGCTACAGACTGGTCGATTTTTAGTTCATCGGTGAAATCACAACGAAGTGTGATGTGTAAGTTGGTAGCCTCACGTCGCAAAGCAACGACTACAGCTGTGGTTTCAACAATTCCTGAAAACATAATGGTTTATTTATAAACGTAAATTAGCTTAACATATCGACAGCCTTTTTCAATGCTACGATAAAGCGGTCGATTTCTTCAAAGGTGTTATATATACCGAATGAAACACGGACAGTGCCTTCTATGCCGAAAGCATTCATTAACGGTTGTGCGCAGTGGTGTCCTGTGCGAACGGCAATGCCCATCTTGTCAAGCAACATTCCCAAGTCGTAGTGGTGGATATTGCCGACCAAGAAAGATATAACTCCGCTCTTGTTTTCGGATGTACCAAAGATGCGCATATTTGGAATTTTGAGCATTTCGGCAGTAGCATACTCGAGCAATTCGTGTTCGTGTTGCGCAATGTTGTCAATGCCCAATTCATTGATGTAGTCAATGGCTGTACCAAATGCTGCGATACCGACAAAATCAGGAGTTCCAGCCTCAAACTTAAAAGGAAGTTCGGCAAAGGTGGTCTTTTCAAAGGAAACAGTACCAATCATTTCACCACCACCTTGATACGGAGTCATGCTTTCCAAGAATTTTTCTTTTCCGTAAAGCACTCCTACACCTGTAGGTCCGTACATCTTGTGTGCTGAAAATGCGAAGAAATCAGCATCCAAGTTCTGCACGTCAATTTTTATGTGGGGAGTAGATTGTGCTCCGTCCACCAAAACAGGAATACCATGTTTGTGGGCAATTTCAATCATCTTTTTGATTGGATTGATGGTTCCCATCACGTTCGACACGTGGGAAAGTGCTACCAAACGGGTATTTTCGGTGAACAAGTCTTCGTAAACATCTTCGCGAACCTCGCCTTTCTCGTTCATCGGTACGACACGCAACTGGATGCGTTTGCGTTGTTGGATGAGTTGCCAAGGCACGATATTGGAGTGGTGTTCCATTACAGTCAGGATGATTTCATCACCGTGACATGATTTTTCGCCCAAGGAAGAAGCGACCAAGTTGATGGCTTCAGTTGTACCTCTGGTGAAAATGATTTCTTTGGTCGATTTAGCGTTGATAAATTTACGTACCTTTTCGCGGGTATTCTCCATTTCTTCAGTAGCCTGCTGTGAAAGTTCGTGAACGCCACGGTGTACATTCGCCTTTTTGGTGGTGTACATCTCGGTGATTTTATCCACGACGCATTTCGGAGTCTGAGAAGTGGCAGCAGTGTCAAAATATACCAACTTGCGACCATTCATCTCAAGGTCAAGAATCGGGTATTCGGCACGTATTTTATTTATATCTAGCATTATAAGTTCCTAATATTAATTATTTTTTGTTTGATTGACAGGATTTCATGCAGTGGCTGCATGTGCTGCCTTTAGCGTCCATAAAACGATTTTCCACCAATTGGCGAAGTCTGTCTTTAAGGTTCTCCATTCTTACGCCGGCAATGACATCGTTCATAAATGCCTGCATCAACATCAATTTGGCATCGCGTTCGTCAATACCGCGTGAACGCATATAGAACAATGCATTTTGGTCAATCTGACCGATAGATGAACCGTGGTTACATCTCACATCGTCGCAGTCGATGAGCAGTTGAGGTTTGGAGTGCATTCTTGCATCTTCCGATGCACAAATGTTTTTGTTGCTTTGGTAAGCCTCTGTCTTTTCTGCTCCAGGGAATACTTTAACAAGTCCAGAGAATGCGCCTGTTGCCTTGTCGTCAAGCACATATTTGAAAAGTTCGTTGGTGTGACCGTATTTTGAACGATGGTTTACCACGGTGTGGTTGTCCACATTGCGGTGGTGATTGATCATTGCCATACCGAGCAATTGCAATTCTGTGTGATCACCGTCAAGGTCAACGATGTAGTTGTTACGTGTATTGCCATTCTGCAAAGTGATGCCGTCAATCAAGACGTTTGAGCCTTGTTGTTGATGAACGTAGAATGATGATGCACGGGTGGTCTTTTCAGATGAATCTTCAATGTCGTAGTAATCGAAGATGGCACGTTCGCCCACGAAGATTTCCACTACTTGTGAGTTCAAGAAATCTACATCCTGATTTTGGGTGTGGTCGCAAACCAACAACTTGGCTTGTGCGTCGTCTTCTACGATAATCAAGACACGGCGGTTCACCATCAATGGTGAATGGCTGTTCAAGATATTGACCAATTGTAATGGTTTTTCAACAATTACACCTTTAGGTACATAGACGAATACACCGTCTTGTGCAAGAAGGGTGTTCAATGCAGTCTGTGCATGTGAAAGCGGAGCAGATTTGGCGTAGTATTTTTCCACCAATTCCTTGTTTTCAACGGCTGCCTTGGCCAATGATTTTATGATGACTCCTTTCGGAAGGTCCTCGATAGCGTTTTTACCTGCGTGGAAAGTATCGTTGAACAGGAAGAACATGCAAGTACTCATGTTCGGTACGTTGCAACGGAATGCGTCGGCAGGATTTACTCCTAATTCGACTCGGTTAATGTTGATGCCGAAATCGGGAGAGAACATTTTTTCTATATCAGTCACCTCGTAGTCTTCGTCTCCTCTTTTCGGGAAGTTGCCATTTTCAACCGCTTTCAAGGCTTCAGCGCGCAAATCGTTGAGGATGCCGTTGGAATGCTTGTTGATGGTTTCCGAGTTTGACTTATAGAGTTCAATATATTGATTGATAGCTGACATTCTATTACTCCTTTATTTAGCGTTGTCCACTTCTTCTTTAATCCAGTCGTAACCTCTTTCTTCCAATTCAAGAGCCAATTCCGGTCCTGCTGTCTTGACAATCTTACCCTTATATAATACGTGTACAATGTCCGGTTTGATATAGTCAAGCAAGCGTTGGTAGTGAGTGATGACGATAGTTGCGTTGTTGTCAGTCTTTAATTTGTTGACACCTTCGGCAACGATTCTTAAAGCGTCGATGTCCAAACCACTGTCGGTTTCGTCAAGGATGCTCAATTTCGGTTCAAGCATGGCCATTTGGAAGATTTCGTTGCGTTTCTTTTCACCGCCCGAGAAACCTTCGTTGACTGAACGTGAAGCCAACTTGTTATCTAATTGGACAACGGCACGTTTTTCACGCATCAATTTCAAGAACTCGCTGGCTGACAACGGCTCTTTACCGAAATATTTTAGTTTTGCATTGATTGCAGCACGCATGAAGTTGACCATTGACACTCCGGGAATTTCCACAGGATATTGGAAGCTCATGAAAAGACCTTCGTGAGAACGGTTTTCCGGTGACATTTCAAGCAAGTTTTTGCCATAGAATGAAACTTCACCTTCTGTGACAGTGAAAGTTGGATTACCTGTCAATACAGATGAAAGTGTACTTTTGCCTGAGCCGTTAGGCCCCATGATGGCATGAACCTCACCGGGTTTGACTGTAAGGTTGATACCTTTCAAAATTTCTTTGCCGTTGATTCCGGCATGTAAGTTTTTTATTTCGAGCATTTTGTGTTTTGTTTTTTTCGTTAATAAATTATCCCACAGAATTTTCAAGTGAGATTTGAAGTAATTTTTGTGCTTCGACGGCAAATTCCATCGGCAACTTGTTCATTACTTCCTTCGCGTAGCCATTGACAATCAAACCTACTGCATCTTCGTTAGGAATACCGCGTTGATTACAATAGAACAATTGGTCTTCGTTGATTTTTGATGTAGTGGCTTCGTGTTCAACAACTGATGAGTCGTTTTGAACATCGATATATGGGAATGTGTGAGCACCGCAAGTGTTGCTCAACAACAAACTGTCACATTGTGTATAGTTACGGCAGTTCGTAGCGTTTTTGGCGATTTTCACCTCGCCACGATAACTGTTTTGACTTTTACCTGCTGAGATACCTTTAGAAACGATGGTACTTGTTGTATTCTTGCCGAGATGAATCATCTTTGTACCAGTGTCGGCTTGTTGGTAGTTGTTGGTTACTGCCACAGAATAGAACTCGCCTGAAGAGTTGTCGCCTTTCAACACACAGCTTGGATATTTCCAAGTGATTGCAGAACCTGTTTCTACTTGTGTCCATGACAATTTGGAATAGTCGCCACGGCACAAACCGCGTTTGGTCACGAAGTTGTAGATACCGCCCTTTCCGTTCTTGTCGCCCGGATACCAGTTTTGTACAGTGGAGTATTTGACTTCGGCACGGTCTTCAACGATGATTTCCACAATGGCTGCGTGCAATTGGTTCTCGTCACGCATCGGGGCTGTACAGCCTTCCAAGTAGGAAACGTAGGCATCGTCATCAGCAACAATCAGCGTTCTTTCGAACTGACCTGTGTTGGCTGCGTTGATACGGAAATAGGTGGAAAGTTCCATCGGGCATCTTACGCCTTTAGGAATATAGACGAATGAGCCGTCAGAGAAAACGGCAGAGTTCAATGCTGCGAAGAAATTGTCGCGATAAGTAACGACCTTACCCAAATATTTTTTCACCAAATCCGGGTAGTCTTTTACGGCTTCGGAAATAGAGCAGAAAATTACGCCCAATTCAGCCAATTTCTCACGATAGGTGGTTTTGACAGACACGCTGTCCATGACAGCATCGACTGCAACACCTGACAAACGCATTTGTTCTTCCAACGGAATACCCAATTTGTCGAAAGTCTTGCGCAATTCAGGGTCCACTTCATCCATACTTTGCAACTCTTTCTTTTGCTTAGGAGCTGCATAATAACTAATAGCCTGATATTCAATTTCAGGAATTTCCAAGTGAGCCCAGTTCGGCATTTTCAATGTCAACCAGTGACGGTATGCATTCAAACGGAATTCCAACAGCCATTCCGGCTCTCCTTTGGTAGCGGAGATGTAGCGAATCACGTCCTCATTCAAACCTTTCGGGATGATATGGGTGTCGATGTCGGTGACAAATCCGTATTTATATTCACTTCCGGAAGCGTTTTTGATTAGCTCCTCGTCGGTTTCTTTTGTATTTTTTGTATCGTTCATTTCCTTATTAAGTCAATCGTGTTTGGTGCGATTTAAAAATCTATCATTACGTAACATTTGAATTGGTCAAAATGTTTGGTCAAAATTCAAAATCAGGGAAAATGTCAAGTCCCCACAAGTATGGGGCAAGTTTAATGACACCTACCAGGCACTTTCCGTCGAGCATAGTGGAACTGTGAAGAATTTCTGCATCGGGCGCAAATACACACATGGCATTGAGAATGATACTCAACACCAATAAGAATTTGAAAGCCCCGAACAGGCCACCGCCGATGGCATCGAATATGCCCAGTGAAAGCGCTTTAAGTATGTTACGCATTAAATGAGCAATCAGTTTTGCACAAACAAAAACCACTACAAAAAGCAAGATGTAAGCGAAAATAGTTACAAGGTATTTGTCCGTAGAAGGGAATAGGTCGATGAATACGCCACTGAAATCATTACCGAACAATCGACACGCAATGATACCCAGCAACAAGCCTGCCAATCCGCCAATCGAACGAACAAGCCCACGCCATAATCCAATAACTGCGCCCAAAATGGCAACAACTAATATTACTATGTCAATAAAAGCCATTTATCCTAAATTAATTCAACCTACAAAGGTACAACTTTTTTCGCGGAGTTGAACAATCTATACAAAATAGGATAATCCGTGTTAATATTACTTAACATAGTAGGTTAGGCAATGGTGTGCCTTTGGGTGGAAATTCGTTTAGATGACAAACATCACTTCCTTAAAGGCGAAGAAGTGTTGTTGGCCGTTGGGGAGGGTGAGCAGCATCATGCCGTTGGGCTGTACATCAGTGATGGTGGCCTGGAAGATTTCTTCGGGTTCGAGAACGTGTGTGCCGTCCACGGAAACGGAGTGAATTTTGCAACAATAGCTGTAGAATCCGTCCTTGCGATACAGTTTGCCCAAGAAATTCTCGTGTACTTCTTTGGCTTTGTCGGGCAAAGTGTCGCACAAGCGCAGTATTTCTTCAGACAATTCATGAAGGATATCCTTGACGGAGTGGTCTTCGCCGGTAATCATTTTTAGGGAAATGGGATTCGGTGCATCTGAGACAAACTCTGATTGGTTAATGTTTAGTCCTATACCGCAAATGGTGTGGTCTATTTCGCCACCCGATAGAGAATGCTCAATAAGAATGCCGCAAATCTTAAAATCCTTGTAGTAGATGTCGTTCGGCCACTTGATACTGACATGGTCGATGTATTTGTTGAGAACATTGACCAAAGCCAATGCCGTGATTTCTGACAATTCAAACTGATGTGACGGTGCGACGTTCTTTTTCTTCAAAAGCACGCTCATCGTGATATTTTTGTAGGGGGAGGATTCCCATGAGTTTCCACGTTGTCCGCGGCCTTTGGTCTGACGGTCGGCATAGACTACTGTTCCATGAGAGGATTCGGTCGCTATTTCCGCCAGTTTTGTGTTCGTGGAAAGCGTTTCTTCAAGATGTATATAGTTAGGTCGCATATCTTTAATGTTTTAATTTCTAATCAGTTTGTAGGGGTGGGTTGATCAAGTAAATCTTCCCTGTGGCACGTGTGAATGAGGTGTATAGCCAACGGTAGAAACTCACGTTAGAGTAGGCATCTTCGGGTATGAATCCCATATCGATAAACACGTTTTTCCATTGACCGCCCTGTGATTTATGGCAGGTAATGGAATAGGCAAATTTCACTTGTAGGGCATTGAAGTACGGGTCTTCTTTCATCTTCTTGTAACGGCCAGCCTTGCTTGGAATATCGGAATAGTCTTCCAATACGCCTTGGTAGAGTTTTTCGTTCTGTTCGTAGGTTAGTGCCGGAGTTTCTGAATAGAGAGCGTTGAGGATGATTTTCAACTCAATCTCTCGGTTATAGTCGGGAAATTCCAATGTGATGTCTGCGAAACGAAGTCCGTACATATCCTCGTAGTTCCAAATATGTTTCACCACACCCACATCGCCGTTGGCAATGAAGTCCATTTGGTCGTCGTTTTCGTTTACCCACTTGTAGTTATTCTTTGCCACGAGCAAAAGGTCACCGACACAAATTTCTGCTTCCATGTAGAGCACTCGGGCGCGGATACCCTGATTGAACATCACTGCACGCTTGTTGGAACGGGTAACGACAATGGTTTCTTCTTCGCCGTCACGCGCATAGCATGACTCGATGGTTTCCGCCAAGAATTCGCCTGTCATCACTTCCACATCCGGAAATTGGCTGACATGAATTACTGGTGGCTCAAATAATTGTGAAACAATGATTTTTCGGATTTCGGTGGCGTTGTGCAGAATACCCGATTCCAAGCGTTGGCGTGCCACTTCCGTCAAGGTCATTTCGTAAACCTTCAATCCGTAGCCACTCAATATTTTTGAAGAAAGGGCAGGGCTGTCGCTGTAACCGACTGGGGGAAGTTGGGCAGAGTCACCGAGAAGAATCAGACGGCAATTTTCACCACTATACACATAAGTAATCAAGTCGTCCAACAAATATCCTGTACCGAAAACCGAATTTTCAGAAGGAGCGTTGGAAATCATTGACGCTTCATCTACAATGAAAAAGGCATTTTTCAAATTGTTGTGGCGCAATCCGTAGGACATTGCTGTCGGATCGTAGCGTTTGCTTTGGTAGATGTGATGGTGAATGGTTTCTGCCTGATGACCGGAATAAAGAGAAAAAACTTTTGCGGCACGGCCTGTTGGCGCAAGCAATTTTGCCTTACCTCCGTAGGAAGTGATGACACGTACCAAAGCGCCTGTCAAAGAGGTCTTACCCGTACCTGCATAACCATTTAGCAGAAATAAAGACTGGCTGTCAGCATCAACTGTGAATTTCGCCAATGCCGCAATCAAGTCCATTTGTTGTTCGTTGGGGTCATAGGGTAATTGTCGTAATATATCCTGTCCAACGGATTCTGCCAAATTGCTCATTATTCCTAAAGTGTAAAATCAATGATACAAATTTAGATAAATACTTCGAATTTTATTAAATTTGCAGAAACAAAACCAATATAGTATGGCAGAAACCACTGAAAATACGATGAACGTTGACATCAAGCATCCCGAGGTGTGGTCAATGACTGTGCGCATTTCGGACAATGCCTTGACCTATGCCATTTATAGTAATGTCGAAGATAACTCGTTGTATTACGGTGAATTTCCATTCTCGGGAAAACCGGAAACGAGAATGAAAGAATTGGAGGCTGTGGTTTATGATAATGCCTTCTTCTTGAACAACTACGACCATGTGGATTTTCTGATAGAGTCTTCGCATTTTATTATCGTACCAAATGAGTTTTCTGCGAACGGTGATGCTCAGGAATGTGAGAAATACTATCGATTCATCTATGGAGACGACAATATGAACGTGGCAACAGAGGATTTGCCTTCCGACGGTGCTACCATAGTGTTTGGCATTCATCCTGAATTGGAAGCGTTCTTGCGCCGTACGTTCTATAATCCTCCCATGCACTATTTCTTGACACCGATGTTGAAGTTCTTCCGCAAGAAGGGGGCTTTCGGTTCGGCTGACAAGATGTTTGCATTCTTTAATGACGATAAAGTGGAAGTGTTTGTGATGAAAAACAGCAAAATCACTTTCGCCAATTATTATAAAAATACAAACGTTGACGATGCTTTCTACTATGTGATGAATGCATGGAAACAAAACGACATGAATCCGCAGTTTGACGAATTGCACATATTTGGCGACAAGCAGATGCGCAAGGATATTTTGCCGAAATTGAGAGTTTATGTTGATACCGTCATTCAAACTATTTTTCCTGCGCCATTGTTACGCTTGGGCAAGAAAGCCATGTCTGCTCCGTTTGACCTAATCATACTTCCAACATGCGAATAATCAGAGGAAAATATGGCCGTCGTCGTTTTGATGTGCCTAAAAATATAACCGCTCGTCCGACTACCGATTTTGCGAGGGAAAATATATTCAATGTCATTGAAAATCAGATGGATTTGGAAGGCATTGAGGCGCTTGACCTATTTGCAGGAACAGGAGCGATGAGTATCGAAATGCTTTCACGCGGATTCGCTTCGGTAACATCTGTGGAAAAATCATCCATTCAATATAATTT
>JAHHQT010000063.1 GCA_020026215.1 Muribaculaceae bacterium | reverse complement strand
AATTTATGTTTGACGTGAAGACAATTCTTATATCAATTGGAGTGATAGCGTTATCTATCATTTTGTTAGGGGTAAAAGTCTTTTTTGTTAAAGGCGGGAAATTCCCTTCTCTTCATATCCATGATAATCCGGCAATGAGAAAAATGAATATTCATTGTGCGCAACATGAAGACCAATTTAAATCAAATAAAAAATAAACAAATATAAAAACTATGAACAAAATTTTTAGAGTTGCTTCGACTTCAGCTCTTTTATTGTTAATCTTTGCATTATCGCAATGTACTCCTGCTAATGATGGTAAACAAGCAAACGCAGGCGAAAATTCAACAGAAAATGTACAAGCTTCTATGAAAGTTGCTTATATCGATGGTGACTCATTGATGAGCGGTTATAACTTCGCTAAAGACGTTAATGAAGCTATGCTTCGTGGACAAGGCAAATTGGAATCTGCTCAACGTCAAAAAGCCAATGAAATCCAACGCTTTGCAGGTGAAATGGAACGCAAATACAAAAACAATGGCTATCTTTCAGAAGCTAGTTTCAATGCAGACCAACAAAAATTACAAAAAATGCAAGGTGATGCTCAGGCTTATATGGAAAACTTGCAACGCACTGTACAAAACGAGCTAATGATGAATACAGAACAATTGAATGATTCTGTTGACAAATATATCGCTGAATATGCTAAACAAAACGGTTATACTATGATTATCCGTAAAGCTGCAACTTGGTATATTGGTGATGTGGAAGATGTTACCACAGATGTTGTTAAAGGTTTGAACAGCCGTTATAACAAAGTAACTGAAAAGAAATAATCACATCATTATATAATTATATCGGGAGCTTCTCATTTGAAAAGCTCCCGTTTGTATTATTAAGAGGTTTTTTAATATCTTTGCACCATGATTGAGAAGAAAAAATTAGATTACGACAACGAAAGAGCTGTGCTTGTGGGTTTGATTACTCAAGCCCAGAATGAAGCTAAGGCTAATGAATATCTTGCTGAATTGGCATTCCTTGCAGAAACTGCCGGTGCTACGACCGTCAAGACTTTCTTGCAAAAGGTGGATAGTGCAAATTCACGCACTTTCGTTGGTAAGGGAAAATTGGAAGAGATTCGCCAATATATAGAGGATAATGACATTGAGTTGGCTATTTTCGATGATGATTTGACTTCAAAACAAGTGCAAAATATCGAAAATGAACTCAAAGTCAAGATTCTTGACAGAACCAACCTGATTTTGGATATTTTTGCCAAACGTGCGCAGACTGCAACGGCGAGAACTCAGGTGGAATTGGCGCAATATCAATATTTGTTACCGCGTTTGACTCGAATGTGGACTCACTTGGAGCGTCAACGAGGTGGTATCGGTATGCGTGGCCCTGGTGAAACCCAGATTGAAACCGACCGCCGTATCATTTTGGACAAAATTTCACGTTTGAAGGCAGAATTGGCTGCCATCGACCGCCAAAAATCCATTCAGCGTAAGAACAGGGGTAAATTGACTCGTATTGCATTGGTGGGATATACTAATGTGGGTAAGTCAACCTTGATGAATTTGTTAAGCAAGTCAGAAGTATTTGCTGAAAACAAATTGTTTGCTACGTTGGATACTACTGTCCGTAAGGTGATTATTGACAATCTTCCGTTCCTGTTGACAGATACCATTGGTTTTATCCGTAAATTGCCGACTCACTTGGTGGATTCTTTCAAATCTACATTGGATGAGGTGCGTGATGCGGATATATTGGTACACGTAGTCGATATTTCTCACCCTCAATTTGAGGAACAAATCGAAGTAGTGAACAAGACTTTGAATGAAGTCTGTGGATCGACAGAGAAACCAATGATTTTGGTGTTCAATAAAGTGGATGCATTTACGTACGTTAAAAAGGATGAGGATGATTTGACTCCTCGTACTCGTGAAAATATTTCATTGGAAGAATTGAAGAGTACTTGGATGGCTAAATTGAACGATAACTGTATCTTCATTTCTGCCAAGGAAAAGTTGAATATCGAAGAATTGAAGGCTAAACTTTACGATATGGCGAAGGAAATTCACATGAAGCGTTTCCCTTATAACGACTTCCTTTTCCAAAAGTATGACGAAGACGAATTGATGTAGTACAATTCAATAAGATAAAGAAAGCGCACGGTTCATTTGAATCGTGCGCTTTCTTTGTCGTTTCATCCTTTTATAACGCTGAATATTCGCAATAGGGGGATGGGCTGATTTCTGCCACATTGAACTGCATGGTCAATGCGTTAAACGAAAGTATCTTGTTCGTTAGTAATTCACCGACGCCTGTCAGATATTTGATGGCTTCTGTGGCTTGGATAGTGCCTGTAATGCCTGCAATTGCTCCGAAAACACCGGATTTATCACTCGGTTTCGGCTGTGTGGCATCAGGGAAAACGCATCTGAAGCATGCCGTGCCCGGAAGAATGGTCATTACATTTCCAGTGAATTCTTTGATGGCACCATGAATCAATGGCTTTTTCTGGGCAACACAATTGTCGTTAATCAGATATTTGGTTGCCAGATTATCGGTGGCATCAATTACCAAGTCATAGTCTGCAATAATTGTCGCAATATTCTCTTGGGTAATGGGTTGGTTAATGCAAATCACGTTTACGTCATCATTGAGCAGATTGATTTTTTGCTTGGCTGATTCAACCTTTGGTATATCTATATTGCTTTGGTTGTGGATAATTTGTCTTTGCAGATTGGAAATATCCACTTTGTCAAAGTCTGCAATGCCCAAAGTGCCCACGCCGGCAGCTGCTAAATAGAGAATGACAGGGGAGCCTAATCCTCCTGCTCCAATGACCAGTACTTTGCTATTGAGAAGTTTCTCCTGTCCTTCTTCGCCAATTTCTGAAAGAAGCAGATGGCGTTTGTATCTTGCTTTCTGTATGTCGTTCATTCTAATTTTTAAGTTGGTTTATAATTGTAAAGATAGGCATTAATGGTAGATTTATCATTCAATTTATGACCAAAGTGAGTGTATTTTTAGTGAAATTTAATAACTATATGATTTACAGTAAAATGCCCAATGCCGAATTTTGGCATTAAAACGCATGAAAAATGCAGATTTTTAGTCAAAAAAACGCCGAAAGTTGTTGTTGTATAGAAAATTATAGTTACCTTTGCACCCGACTATATAGCAATATAATGTCTAACTTATTAAATTAACTTAGTATTAACAATTTTATTAAATGAGCGAATTAAACAATTCACCAATCGCTGACTTTGACTGGGATTCATACGAAAACGGTCAAGTAGCAACAGGCAAAACTCGTGAGGAACTTGTAAAAACTTACGATGAGTCACTAAACACAATTAAAGACAAAGAAGTAATCGAAGGTACAGTTATCTCTTTGAACAAACGCGAAGCAGTTGTAAACATCGGTTACAAATCAGACGGTATCATTCCTATGAGTGAATTCCGTTACAATCCTGACTTGAAAGTCGGTGATACTGTAGAAGTTTTCATCGAAAATCAAGAGGATAAAAAAGGTCAATTGATTCTATCACACAAAAAAGCTCGTGCTACTCGTAGCTGGGATCGTGTTAACGAAGCTCTTGACAATTCAGAAATCATTAAGGGTTACATCAAATGCCGCACTAAGGGTGGTATGATTGTTGACGTATTTGGTATTGAAGCATTCTTGCCAGGTTCTCAAATCGATGTTAAACCTATCCGTGACTACGATGTATTCGTTGGTAAGACAATGGAATTCAAAGTAGTTAAGATTAACCAAGAATTCAAAAACGTAGTCGTTTCTCACAAAGCTCTTATCGAAGCTGAACTAGAACAACAAAAGAAAGATATTATTGCTAAACTTGAAAAAGGTCAAGTTTTGGAAGGTACTGTTAAGAACATTACTTCTTACGGTGTATTTATCGATCTTGGTGGTGTTGACGGTCTTATCCACATCACAGACCTTTCTTGGGGCCGTGTTAACGATCCACAAGAAGTTGTTGAACTTGATCAAAAACTTAACGTTGTTATCCTTGACTTCGATGACGAGAAAAAACGTATCGCTCTTGGCTTGAAACAACTTCAACCTCATCCATGGGATGCTCTTGATGAAAATCATCAAGTTGGCGATAAAGTTAAAGGTAAAGTTGTCGTTATGGCTGACTACGGTGCATTCGTTGAAATTGCTCCGGGTGTAGAAGGCTTGATCCACGTATCAGAAATGTCATGGTCACAACACCTACGTTCTGCACAAGACTTCATGAAAGTTGGTGACGAAGTAGAAGCTGTTATCTTGACTTTGGATCGTAAAGAACGCAAAATGTCATTGGGTATCAAACAACTTAAAGCTGACCCATGGGAAAATATCGAAGAAAAATATCCAGTTGCTTCTAAGCACACAGCTAAAGTTCGCAACTTCACTAACTTCGGTGTATTCGTAGAATTGGAAGAAGGCGTTGATGGTTTGATCCACATCTCTGACCTTTCTTGGACTAAGAAAATCAAACACCCATCTGAATTCACTCAAATTGGTGCTGAAATTGACGTTCAAGTTCTTGAAATTGACAAAGAAAACCGTCGCTTGAGCCTAGGTCACAAACAATTAGAAGAAAATCCTTGGGACGTATTCGAAACAGTATTTACTGTAGGTAGCATCCACGAAGGTACAATTGTTGAAATGCTTGACAAAGGCGCTGTAATCGCTTTGCCTTACGGTGTTGAAGGTTTCGCAACTCCTAAACACCTTGTAAAAGAAGACGGTACTCAAGCTCAAGTTGAAGAAAAATTGAACTTCAAAGTAATCGAATTCAACAAAGAATCAAAACGTATCATCCTTTCTCACAGCCGTATTTTCGAAGATGAAGCTAAAGCTGAAAAAGCAGAAGCTAAGAAAGCTGCTAAGAAAGCAAAAGTAGAAGAAACAGTTTCTACTCCAGCTATCGAAAAAACAACTCTTGGAGACATCTCAGAACTTGCTGCATT
The DNA here is from genome assembly GCA_020026215.1 of Muribaculaceae bacterium. Taxonomy (GTDB): domain Bacteria; phylum Bacteroidota; class Bacteroidia; order Bacteroidales; family Muribaculaceae; genus Limisoma. The sequence goes on along the minus strand of JAHHQT010000063.1, from coordinate 6,106 downwards.
GAAAGAGAAATTGGAAAAAGGTAACAAATAATAATTACCTATAATCCTTATATAAAACGTCCTGTCTGTTTAGGCAGGACGTTTTTTTTTATGTCTATATCGCTTTAAATTTTAGAAGTGGGAGTCTGTTTTTAATTTATAAAGTGTATCTTTGTATATATACACTCTTTTGTGGTACTAATTCGAATTATGATGAATGACAATAATATAACATGCCCTGAACCTAAAATGGATTGGCGAAAGCTAATCTGTAGCAAGCGTTTGGGTATGGAACGTTATCGTACGACTACGCCTCAATCTAGAAGCGATTTTCAGCGCGATTTCGACAGACTGGTTTTTTCATCACCTTTCCGCAGATTGCAGAATAAGACACAGGTGTTTCCATTGCCGGGTAGTATATTTGTTCACAACCGTTTGACCCATAGTCTTGAAGTTTCAAGTGTGGGCAAATCGTTGGCGAATGAAGTATATATGCAATTGGTGAATAAATATGATGGCGAAGTGGCGGATAAGTTGTCTCATATTGTTGAGATTGTAGGGGCGGCTTGTTTGGCGCATGATATGGGAAACCCTCCATTCGGTCATTCGGGAGAACGCACCATAGCTACTTATTTCTCTGAAGGCAAGGGCCTGTCGGTAAAGGATAAACTGACCGAGAAAGAATGGTCGGATTTGGTCAATTTTGATGGTAATGCCAATTCTTTCCGTTTACTTTCTCACCAGTTCAGAGGTCGTCGTGAAGGCGGTTTGGCAATGACTTATTCGTCATTGGCAGCCATTGTGAAATATCCTTATCCTTCACATTTGTCCAAGAAGAAGGGCAAATTCGGTTTTTTTGATTCTGAGGCTGAAATCTTCAAAAACGTGGCTGATGAACTGGGGTTGCTGGAATTGGAACCTGGAATCTACAGCCGTCACCCATTGGTCTATTTGATGGAGGCTGCCGATGATATTTGTTATCAGGTTATGGATATTGAAGATGCCCATAAATTGAAGATTTTAGGCTGTTCTGAAGTCATTGACTTATTGATGGGATTCTTTGACGAAACTCGCCAACAACGAATGCGTGATGTGTTCGAGAATTTCGATGACAACAACGAAAAAGTAGCTTATTTGCGCTCTTGTGTTATCGGTGAGTTGGTATCTGAATGTGCCAAAGTATTTGTCGATAACGAGGATTTGATATTGCGGGGTAAGTTTGTGGGCGGTTTGATTGAGAATATATCGGAATTGCCTAAGGCAGGTTACGAACGTTGTTCAAAAACTGCATGGAAGAAAATCTACAATTCTTCAGATGTTGTGGATATTGAACTTGCCGGTAATCAGATTATCTCTTTCTTGTTGGATAGACTGATGGATGCCGTTCTGAATCCTGAAAAGAATTATTCCCGACTATTGCTAAGCCGTGTTCCCCATCAATATGATACGAGTGCGCCGACTGTATATGGTAAAATCCAATCTGTGATAGACCATATCTCGGGAATGACTGATGTTTATGCTCTTGATTTGTTCCGCAAATTGAACGGCCTGAGTTTGCCGGCAGTTTAGAAATTGAAAACTAACTAATTATGAAAAAATATTGTTTACTATTATCTTTCTTTTTGATTGCATTATTCAGTGTTAGTGCGGTGGACTATACTGTAGAAACAATTCCAAATGTCCATGTCGCTGACAAAACGCAATATGTTTCTAACCCTGACGGTATTTTGTCTGCTCAGGCAGTAAGCTATATCAATAGCTCTATTGACCAGATTTGGCAAAAGACAACCTCAGAAGTGGTTGTGGTTGCTGTCAATTCTATCGGTAATGCCGAAATCAATGATTTTGCTACCGACTTGTTCGGCCATTGGGGTATTGGTAAGAAAGACAAAAGTAATGGTGTGTTGATACTTCTTGTTGAAGGTCAGCATAAAGCTGTAATCCGTACAGGATATGGCGCTGAAGGTTTGTTGCCAGATATTATTTGCGGTCGGATTATCCGTGATGTCATGATTCCGTATTTTAAAAAAGGGGATTATGATAGGGGAATGATGGCTGCCGTCAATAGTGTCCATCAAATTATGACTACACCGGGTGCAACTGAAGAATTGATGTCAAAATATGCCAATAATGCTCCTCAAATGCAGGATTTGGGTAATCTGGGAGATATGTACTTTAAGTTGGCTTCATGGGTGGCAATCATTATGACCATTGTTGTCTTGATGACTATTTTCAGACAAAGGAAAAGGGATTCCTTTGAGAAATACCATTCTATCAAACAATTGCAATTGCCAGCTTTGATAGTTGCCTTTATTACATTGGGAATGGGTATTCCAGCTCTTTTGATTATTCTGTTGATGCAACGTCGTTATCGCTCAAAACGTAGGATTTGTCCGAATTGTCATGCTAAGATGCACAAACTTTCAGAGGAAGAAGACAATAAATATCTGACTCCTGCACAGGATTTGGAAGAAAAGTTGAATTCTGTCGATTATGATGTTTGGGTATGTGACAAATGTGGTGAAGTGGACGTATTTCCATTCATTAACAAAAATACTCCTTATCAGGAATGTCCCGTATGTCATGCCAAGGCAATGTTGCTTTCATCTGACCGATTGATTCTTGCGGCGACAGCATCTCGCGAAGGGAAAGGTGTTAAGACTTATACTTGTAGAAACTGTCATAACAAAACTAATTTGACTTATATCGTACCGAAAGACGAAACTCCTGTCATTGTTCCTATTATTGGAGGCTTTGGCGGTCGTGGAGGCGGAGGCTTCGGCGGTGGCAGTTTCGGTGGAGGTATGACCGGTGGCGGTGGTGCTTCCGGAGGTTGGTAATGATTAGTTAGAGCCAATCCATAAGCATATCATACCGATTAGCACTAATAGCAAATCTATAGCTTTTGCCTTGAGATTCTTTTCGTGGAATATCATTGCTCCAAATAAGAACGAAACAATCACGCTTCCCCGGCGAATCATGGATACTACAGAAATCATGGCGTCGGGGAGGCTTAGTGCATAGAAGTAGGCAAAGTCAGCCAATGAAAGGAATATGCTAATAAAGATAATGGTGGTTTTCCACTTGAATGGAGTAGTGGATTTGCGTTTCGGATACCACAACAGCATCATAATGACACCCATAATGATACATTGATAAATGTTGTACCAACTTTGTACCGCCATTTTGTCAATGCCTAATCCTCCGTTGCTTTCGGGTGCCATCACCATTTTGTCGTATAATCCACTTGCTGCACCGAACAAGGCTGCACCAATCAAAAAGTAAATCCACTTGTTGTGCTTGAAGATGATGCCTTCTTTCTTGCCGCTCTTATTAAGTAGAAAGAAGGAAATAATGGCAAGGATGACACCTGCCCATTGCCAGCTGTTGAGCGTTTCTCCAAAAAATGAGCAATGCGCCCAAAAGAACTAAAATCGGGCGTGTGGCATTGATTGGACCGACGATGGTCAGAGGAAGGTGCTTGATGGCAAAGTAGCCGAGAATCCAAGAGGAAAGCACGATGACGGCTTTGAGTATGATGAATCCATGACTGCGCAAGTCGCATACGGGTACATAGAAATTGGAGTCATCAGAGATAGTTCCAATTCGCGATGAAATGATAAGCGGTATGAAAATAAGACTACAAAATAATGTGTTTAAAAATAATACCGGGATAACGGCATTCTCACGGAGAGAAAACTTTTTAAACACATCATAAAATCCTAATAAAGCAGCTGAAACAAAAGCCAGAATAATCCACATTTATTGTATGTCCTCCTTTTTTATTTATGGCAAACTGCGACCTTTGTACAAATTTTTCTTATAAGGTTGAATCTTGCCGGAGAATGTTAAATTTGTTGAGTTGAAATTTGAACGTACTGTTGCATCACAATGTTTGCCATTTTTCGGTAATGTGAACGAAACTTCAGCTGAAATTGATGAGCCTATAACCATCATGCTGAATCTCAAATTACCTTTCTTGGTATAATCTATTTTGATATTGGAAGCTTTGCCTTCAACAGTGATACCGCCAAGTCCGTTAGGACCGCTGAATCCGTGTCCCAATGCAAATTGAATAGTTGCCTTGTCGCCTTGCAATAGTACAAAGTTAGTTGAAGGATCAACAACCTGAGAATATCCTTTCTTGTTCCTGATTCTGTCAGCTGTTACAACAAAATAATGTTCTTGGATGGCTTCCTCCATGAAGGTAAATTCAATGGAGTCACGTTCAGCTCTCAAGGCTTTTTCTTTTGCTTTGGCTTCTTTCTTTAGTTGCTTTTCTGTCTTTTCCTGTTCTTTCTTGTTCTCGTCATTAGAAGACTCTGCATAGAGAGGCAATGAGCAGATTACCAAGGCTACTATGACTGAAAATAATTTCTTCATAACATTTGAATAATAAGTTGTTTATGAATAAACATTCGAGTCTTTATTTTTGTTTATTGTTCCTTCTTTTTATGATGGCCGCAAGAATCATGGATAGAAGAGAACCAAAGAATGTTGTATTCCATAACATTTCAATAGAAAATTGAATAGGGGTAGGCAACATTTCTTTTTCTATAGCCTTATTCAATAAATCCACCAATTCACTGTTCTTGAATTCTGGAATTGAAGAATAAGTGTCAATCGCATTTCGCATCATACGATAAAAATAGTCTGGCTCTACATATTGCAGGTAGGAGTAGGTGACCAGGCCGCAAATGAGCGAACCCCCGATAAATATGGCAATCCCCAGCATCCATAGTGATGGAAAATCCCCTGTATGATGATATTTCCTGTTGGTTGTGTTCATCAATTTGTATGTGAAGAACGGTACTCCTATTAATTGAACAAAGGAGATAATTGCCAATAAAGGCAAGCGGTCGCTGAACACCATTGTAAAGAATAGTAAAGACAGGTAGAGCCCCATCAATAATCCTTTGTGTGCACCTTCTCTATATACAACTCCGGCTGTCATTTCTTTCCGTTTTTAATTGTGGTAAAGCCACATTCTGTAAATAATTTAAAATCTTCAGCTATGTTATTTCCTGTTGTGGTCAACAAATCACCTATCATCGTTCCGTTCATACCGCCTTGCATGATGCGTTTTACGGTTTCTTTCGGTAATCTTGCTCTACCTCCTGCGAAACGAATCACGACGTTAGGCATGATAAAGCGGAATATCGCAACTGTACGTATAATCTCGTCGTCTTTAATCAATGGGGTATGTTCCAAAGCTGTTCCCTTAATCGGGTTCAAAATATTGATAGGAACGGAATCTACACCCATATCACGCAATTCAAAGGCAAATTCGATGCGTTGTTGCATATTTTCACCCATTCCAATGATACCGCCACTACAAACGGACATCCCCACTTCCTTGGCATATTGGATAGTTTTGCGTTTGTCTTCCGGGGTGTGGCTGCTGCAAAGAGTAGGGAAAAACTTGGATGCAGTTTCCATATTACAGTGGTAGCGTTGTACACCTGCATCTTTCAATTTCTGCATGGAGGGTTTGTCCACTAAGCCCATGGATGCGCAAAGAAACAAATTAGTGGATTCTCCTAATTTCTTATAGTCATCACAGAACTTGTCCGCTTCTTTCAATGAGACCTTACGTCCACTTGTAACCATTGAAAAACGTTGAACTCCATATTCGTCGTTTCTTTTTGCAAGGGCTAGTAGTTCGTCTGTATCAATAATGGAGTATTTTTCAACTCCTGTATTGAATTTCATTGATTGTGAGCACCATTTGCAGTCTTCTCCGCACAAACCTGAACGGGCATTGATAATGGAGCAAGTGTCCATGACATCGCCCTGAAAATGTTTGCGTATTTCGTTTGCCGCATCGCACAACTCGTTGATGTCATGCCATTGTGCTATTTTGTTCGCTTCTTCGGGAGTGATTGTTCCTCCGTTAATAATACGTTTTTTTATATCTTGTATCATTGTGTCTTGAGATGTTAGCTATGACAAAGTTAATGAAAAACTATTCATAGACAATATTAGGCAACAGTTGATTTTAGATAAAAGTACAAAAGAGGAACAGAAAAACGATATTATAAAGAAAAAGCGTCAATACTTAGAGTATTAACGCTTTTTTGAGCCTCTTGTCGGATTCGAACCAACGACCCCGAGATTACAAATCACG
>JAHHQT010000062.1 GCA_020026215.1 Muribaculaceae bacterium | reverse complement strand
TTCCTTTTTGACACCGTCAAAAAAAGGATTAACAATCAGTTTGAAATTTTTCATGTCTTTTGTTTTTTGTTTAAGTTTTTAATTAAAGTAAGAAATATATACGATTAATATACGATACCGATCCTGCATCCAAGTTAATCTTACAGTAATCTCTCCATAACATTAAGGCTAATTTCAGTTACAAATATAATTAATTTCTAACATTCTTGACACAAATAATGAAATTAATTCTTAGGAGTATCGTATCTTTGCAGATATTTATTGCAATGGATAAAAATTACACTTTACATACACTCAAAAATGGGTTAAGAGTCGTTTACAGTCAAAGCAAAAGCGACGTTTCTTATTGCGGTTTAGCGACCAAGGTCGGCAGCCGTGACGAGTTGGACAACCAGTTCGGTTTGGCCCATTTTGTTGAGCACACCATTTTCAAGGGAACTAAGAAACGCCGTGCATGGCACATTCTCAACCGTATGGAGCTGGTAGGTGGCGAACTGAACGCGTACACAACTAAAGAAGAAACACTTATCTACTCTGTTTTCCCACGCGGAAACATGGCACGCGCCATGGAACTGATTTCCGATTTGGTGATGAATTCAGTATTCCCGGAGAAAGAAATTGAAAAGGAAAGAGAAGTGGTGATTGAGGAGATTCAGTCTTACCTCGACACTCCTTCAGAAGCTATATACGACGACTTTGAGGACTTGATTTTCAAGGGAACTTCTCTCGGTCATAACATCCTCGGCGACGAACAATGCCTTTACAATCTTTATTCTGAAGACTGTATGAACTACTTGAAAAGCAACTACGTTCCCGAAAACATGGTATTGTTTGCCGTATCGAAAGAACCGGCGGAAAAGATTTTCCGTTTGGCAGAACGCCATTTCGGAGGGATGAACAAGACTTTACAACCGCGCAAGAAATCAAATTTAATTCTCAATAATCATTTCAACGAGGTGCGCGACATCAGTTCTCACCAAGCACATACGATTGTGGGCACTCCGACCTACGGCATGCACGATGAGCGAAAATACGCCCTCTTGCTACTGAACAATATTCTGGGTGGTCCGGGCATGAATTCCACACTGAACGTCGCAATCCGTGAACGCCATGGTTATGCCTATATGGTGGAATCGTCAGTCACTCTATTCTCCGACTGCGGTCTGTTCAACATCTATTTCGGCAGTGACTCACGTGCCGTAAAGAAATGTCTGAAACTGATTGACAATGAAATGGACCGAATTGCATCAGGAAAGATGACAGCGAAAGCGCTCGAGGCAGCGAAGAAACAATACATCGGCCAACTCATCGTGAGCAGCGACAGTTTGGAAAACTACGCACTTGCGTTGGGCAAAGGCATCCTCTATTTTGACCAGATGAATTCCATCGAGGAAATCTCTGAAATGATCCGTTCGGTTTCTTCAGAACAGATTCGTGAAACCGCCGAAATGCTTAAAAAGGGCTATTCAACACTTACCTTCTTATGATTATAAGAAAAGCCGACATCAACGACATCGACTCTCTGATGATGCTCTACAAGAATGCCAAAGTCTTTATGGCAAATTCGGGCAATCCCCACCAATGGGCGGATGCCTATCCCGAATATTCCACCATTAAGGCTGACATTGTGAGCGGCGTATTCTATGTGGCTGACGACAACGGCACAATAGCGGCAGGATTTGCCATGATTACGGGCGAAGACCCGACCTATGCCATCATCGAAAACGGGGAATGGCTGGACAACAGTCCTTATGCCACGGTTCACCGCCTCGTGGGAGACGGCAAACATCCGGGCATAGGCAAAATGTGTCTCAACTGGTGCTTCACCCGACACCATAATATTCGTGTGGATACCCACCACGACAATAAAATTATGCAAAGGATTTTAGCGGAACTGAATTTCAAGGAATGTGGCATCATCTACACCCGCAATCATTCTCCCCGCATTGCCTATCAGCGCAACGACAATCAATAGTTGGGTGTGATATTCATATCCGTCCCTGCCATTGCCTGTCGAATACGGCTGACGGTTTCTCTCAGCCGACTCTCAAACAACTCACTGATTTGGCGATGCTCATTGTAGCAACGTGCAAGCACTCCTGCGGCATGGGCTGCTTCGAGATGTCGCCTCAACACAGGAGCAAGGCTGGCATATTCCAGTGGAATTATCAACGGAAACTTATACAGCCCCTCCTCGCTCAAATCAAATTTTTCCGCATCGATAAATCCCCTCAACATAGTGGAGATTTCCACAAAGGTACTCTCCAAGAAAAGATTGATGAGTTTTCGGTTGTCTTCCGTAATCATCTTCGGTCGCCCTATATTTGGCTGACTCACCGCCAACAAGGCACTTTCGGCATAAACCGTTTTTCTGATTTCATCGCAATCCATGGCGACAGTTACTTCAATTGTGTTTTTCATTTTTTAATTTGTATCCGATTATTAGTACAAGAATGGTCATCAAACCTAAAATCATCCATTTTCTACCTCTTGTATTTTTCCGCTTTTCCACGATTTTCTCCTGTCTGACCACAACCGCCCTGACACTGTCAGCCACCGTCTCTACGGCGGTCTGCGAGTGGGAGTGTCGCTTTTCAACGGTGGTTTCCTTTCGCACCATCTTCAGGCGCTTGGGTGTTACACCACTGTCGGAAGTCTCGACATAGAGCTCAATTACCTTTTCAAGAGTTGCAGCATCCGCTATACTTTCCATTTGAGCCGCCAGATGTTCATTTCTCACGATTTCCACCTGACCGACTTGTTCTGCCATCCTTTTCCTCACCGAGGCACAGGACACCAGACTAAGCACGACAATTAGTACGATGAGTCCTCTCATAGAAAATGATTTTGGCAGCCTGCTTATAAGACAAAAAATAGCGCGAGGCTCGTTTCTCCCTCAACACGGTGGTTATGGCATCAGGCAGAGAGTATTTCCGTGCCGACATATACAGTTTCACCTTTGTACAGATTTCCTCCCACATCAGCCGTTTGATGCCTTTTGCCGGACAAGGCTGACCGCATTCTATCATAGTATGCATCATTCGCCTTGTATAGTCGTAAGAAACATCGTAACGTGGAGTACATTCCTTCAGAACGCGGTTAATGACCTCTTCCGTGTCAATTCTGCCACCGCTTTGCATCGCTGCGCGCAAATATCTCCGATAGTCACACATCAGCTCTTGATTTCTCTTAGTTTTACTTTCATACATAATTACCAAAACAATCTTTATGTTGTGTTTTCCCACCACAAATATACTATACAAATTTGGCAATTTTGCAAATATTTTATGGTAAAATTACCATAAAATACAATTATTCCACCCAACTATTTAGAAATCATAGGTATAAAAAAAGAGTACCCGACAATGTCGGGTACTCCTTATATAATCATAAATGATTCAGCGATTACTTAGTCACTTTTTCCAACCATTTAACCATACCGAACATTACTCCCATAGATACGAAACATACTGCGAAGAATACTGCCCAGCATTCCCAGATAGGCCATTTGTTGTACATCAACGGACCGACCCACAAGAAAATATTACCAAGTGCAGTTGCACCCAACCACAAACCTTGACAAACACCTTGCAAGTGTTTAGGAGCCACTTTAGATACGAATGACAATCCAAGTGGAGAAATGAACAATTCGGCAACAGTCAAGAAGAAGTAGATGACAATCAATACCCAAGGACCTGCTTTCATGCCTTCCTTAGCAATGGCTGACATGCTCTTGAATTCATCACCTGAAGGATAACCTGCAATCAATGAATAGACAATCAAGAACAAGAATGCAATACCGGCGATACCCATACCATAGGCGATTTTCTTAGGAGTTGAAATTTCTTTGCCTTTACGAGCCAAAGAACCGAATAATAGCATAATCAACGGAGTAAGCACAATCACGAAGAATGGGTTTACAGCTTGCCAGATTTCCGGTGCGATGCTGTCTGTTTGAACGAAGTCACGAGCAAACAAAGACAATGACTGTCCGTTTTGGTGGAATGAGAACCAGAAGAAAATAACAATACCAAGAACTGCAAACAAAGCGTACATACGTTGTTTGATTTCTTTAGCCATAGCCACTTTTTCTTCTTGTGTATATGAAGAAGTTTCTTTCTTTTCAGATTGTCCAGGAGTTGGGAATTTTTTGCGGTATATTGCAAAAATCGCCAATGAAATCATCATGGCAACTACTGATGCAATGAATGAATAGTGGATACCTGTGTTGAAAATATCAAGGTAGTTTGTACAGAATGCTGTCAAGTCAGCAGGAACAGTTTCAGCGACACGGCCAATCAACTCGTTCAAGTTAGCCATGTTTTGTTCTGCCATTTGACCGGCTTCGTTGATGTATTGGTGACACAATGCAGGAAGGTCTGCGTTGTAAGCCAAGCTGTGAACTTTCAACCACCATTCGCGCAACATAGGAGCAATGAACGGAGCAATCAAACCACCGATGTTAATAAATACGTAGAAAATTTGGAAACCTGAGTCACGACGGCTCTTCGCTAATTTCAAAGCTTCAGGACCTTCTTTCTCAGCTTCTTTTTCCATATTGTCATACATTTGACCTACGATAGCCTGCAAGTTACCTTTGAACAAGCCGTTACCGAAAGCGATGAAAAACAATGCTATACAAGTCATTGGCAACAACCAACTGATGTTTTCGGCGGTTGACAAGATAGGAACGGATAGAATCACATATCCCAATGACATTACAACAAGTCCAGCCATGATGGTTGCCTTGTAGTTTTGAGTACGGTCAGCGATGATACCACCGACAAGACTTAACAAATAAATTCCACAATAAAAAACAGAATAAATGATAGCACTTGTTTCGTCGCTTAGTCCAAATTTAGAACAAAGGAACAAAACCAACACTGCATTCATAATGTAGTATCCGAAACGTTCGCCCATGTTAGCGAGAGCTGCCGGAATTAGACCTTTAGGTTGATTTTTGAACATAAATGTAGGTTTTTATTAAAAGATTATTTTTATTTCTTACGATCACTCACTACTGCCAGAATGGAACATACAAAAGCCAGAACGGATGAGACAAGGCCGAACCAAATTCCACTGCCTACCACATCTGTCAAGCCCACAACTTCAAGTCCCATGATTTGTTTGGCAAGATATCCATGTATCTGATATAGGAAAAACAAGAAGAACATAACGGGTAGGAACGAGAAGGAAATCGTCAACAAATGCGGACCTTTATCTCGCATCAAGACAGTTACCACTGCTCCCAATCCTCCGATAAACGGCAAAAGGAAAGCGAAGATGTCGGAGAAATTCTTCACCTTGTAAATCAATTTGATGTATTCAGCGCCTGTATCCACGCCGAAAATGGCCAGTCTGTACATGGGCATAAACAGATAGACAGCCATCGTGAAAAGGCTGAACAAAATCACTCCCAGTACCCACTTGTTGCGTAATTGATCTATCATTGCATTTCTTCTTTTGCTTTGTACGCCAAGGCATACATCTTGATTTGTTTGACCATGGCAAGCAAACCGTTGCTTCTTGTTGGAGAAAGGTGCTCGCGCAAGCCGATTTCATCAATGAAATATAATTCTGAATCCAAAATATCAGTTGGTTTCTGTTCTGAGAATACTCTGACCAACATAGAGATGATACCTTTCACGATAATTGCATCACTGTCTGCTTCAAATTTCAGCAAACCATCTTCGTAAACGGCATTAATCCATACTCTACTTTGGCAACCTTCGATAATATTTTCAGGGGTCTTGTGCTTTTCATCCAATTCAGGAAGTGCATTACCCATTTCAATGATATATGAATATTTATCCATCCAGTCGGTCAAGCCGCTGAATTCATCAATAATTTCGTCTTGAATTTCGTTTATAGTACTCATGATGATAAGTGTATATTGCAAAAATACACAATTTTGCTAATATATTTTTATTTACGGCGTAAAAATCTTCCAAATGCGTAAGTCATTACCTCCTTTTGGATATTGGAATGCATTATCTTGTTCACACCGAAATAGGCCACAGCTCCCACAACCAATTGCGCAGACAGGCATAGCCACGCATTTTCAACCATACTGCCCACAAACCAAAGCAATGCCACAATGACGATGCTTTCTACTACATAAGGCATCAAGTCACCCAAACTTTGACGGACAGGATAGTTCACATCTTTGCGCATCTTGAAGATGGCATAGACAAAGAATAGCACCGACGATGCCAACTGTCCCCAGACAATTGCCTCAACACCAAACGGAATGGTAATGAAAATGGCGGCAATCATCAGCACGTCTTTAACAATTTCAAGATGGAAAACCGCCTTGGCCTTGCCCAACGACAAGATGAAATTGCTATAGAGAATGGCAAAAATGACAAACACACCGCGAAGTGCCAATATTTGGAAAAGGACAATCGCCTCGTCCCATTTTGTCCCGAAAAGGATGTGGAAAATGGAAGTGGCAGACACCATGAGGAACAACATTGCCGGCAAGGAGATATAGGAAGTGAAACGATTCATCTTGCGCATCATATTCAAATGGCGCTCAGGCTCGTTCTGACAACCGCTCAATACAGGCAGGAACGAACTGGTCAGAATCTGGGAAATGGACATCACCCCCATTTTACTCCATTTGTCTGCCTGGGTATAGCATCCTAACTGCGTAAGGTTGTAGTAAACACCTATCACATAGGAATATATATTCAACGACAATGTATTCAAAAAAGAACTTGCCATGACTCCCGTACCCACTCCTATCACAGAACGGAACGAAGCCACGCTGAAAGGGTTACGAGGCAGCCAGCCGCTGGTTGCCCAAAGGATAGTCGATTTGACCGTGCCCAATATCAAGGTTTGCCAAACGATGGCCCATGCGCCATAGCCTGCCAACGCCAGCCAAATACCCGCACCGCCCGAAATGACCAGACCTATGGTATTGCTGATGGCAATTTTGGCAACAGTCATCTGTTTCATCAGTCGGTTGGTCTGCACAATGGCAGTGGCACTGATAATGAACGATAGAAACATGACTCGCGACAATGAAATCAACCTTTCATCACCGAAAGCATCGGCAATCAGCGGAGCACAAAACCACAAAATGATGTAGATTCCGATACTCATTGCCAGGTTGAAATAGAATATCGTGCAATAGTCGCTGTCGTCGGGATTTTTCTTCTGAATTAAAGCACTGGAAAAACCGCTATCTACAAAAAGCGATGCAAATGCCTGAAACACAAGCATAGCACCGACCAATCCGAAATCTTCTTTCGAAAGCACATTGGCGAGAACCACGCCCGTAACTGCATAAAGCAACTGCGACGCAAACTTGTCAACGGTATTCCATTTCAGCGTGCGCGCAGTTTTCAGTTTCAAATCGGGTTCTCCCATTTGTGTAGCTTAATGAATTTATAGTTCGATACCCAAAGATGCACCGCCTTTAGGTTCATCTACAGTCACTCTTTGACGTTTGGTGATAGAAGGTGTTTCTTCTTCCGATTCAGAGACTTCCGGAGTTTCCTCTTCGGTTTCTTCCTCTACGACCATCACCGGTTGCGGTGTTTCTACCACCGCAGGCTTCACCACTTCTGTCTTAGGAGCTTCTTTCTCCTCAACAGTTTTTTCAGTCACCTCAACAGGCATCTGATTTTCAATCGGTATCAACTTAATCGGACCAATCTTTGAAGTTTTGACAGATTTAGGCTGACCTTTATAGTAAACCTTGCCTGTACCCATACCGCTCACTTGCAAAGTCTCAACGGCATTACAACCGATAGTGCCTGTACCCATAATCTTGCATTTCACGTTTTGAGCCACTACATCGTCGGCTTCAATCACACCTGTACCAAGATTACTGATATTTAATTGTTTGCATTTTCCTGATGCAATAATATTCCCCTTGCCAGTAAGCAATCTCAAGTTCAAGTTGACTGCTTCGGCATCCTTGATAATAATCTTGCCGTTGTTTTGTACCTCCACCTTGATTTCAGAAGCAGGTTTGATATTTTCCACAATTAAAGTGCTGTCCTTCATGTTCTCGACAGTGTTCAAGAAAGAAGAATAGACATAAAGAGTCGGCTTGTTGGAAACCTTCTGACCTTCTTGCGCCAATTGAATTTTCAATTTGCCTTTTCGGCAGTCTGCCATGACATGAGGAGCAAAGGAAGAGTCAGCATCAAAGCATACAAATCCTGCCTTGTCCATATCAGCCCTATAAACGACATTGATATTGTCATTCAATACCAATTGGTCAAATTCGCCGACCGGGATTTTATAATTTTCAGCATTGACAGTAAACAAAGTGCCTGCTAACACTGCTGTCAATAATGTTACCAATTTATTCATAATTGTATTTGTTTTTCTGTTTATATATTTAAGTAATCTTTCTCTATTTTCACCAATATCTCGTCAAGCTCTGCAAAAGTTCGTGCCTGCAACATAGCAATACGCACGGCTCTGAAATCAGGAATACCCTTGAACAGAGGCGAAGCCGCCAAATGACGACGAATGTGCAGAATACCGCGATATTCATCTATACGGTCAATACTTTCATGGATTTGTCTGCGCAACAGTTCCATTTTCTCGGTAGCCGGAATTTCAGGGATATGCTCTCCGTGTTCCAAATAGTATTTCATCTCACGGAAAATCCACGGAGCACCGATAGAACCACGTCCTACCATGATACCGTCCACACCGTAGCGATCAAAATGTTCAGCCACTTGCTCGGGAGTGGTAATATCTCCGTTACCGATAATCGGTATATGGATACGCGGATTGTTCTTCACCTCGCCAATCAAAGTCCAGTCGGCACTGCCTGTGTACATCTGGCTTCTTGTCCTGCCGTGGATAGTCAAGGCTTGAATACCGCAATCCTGCAATTCCTCGGCAAGCGTAGTGATGATTTTGTTTTCACAATCCCAACCCAAACGAGTCTTCACTGTAACGGGAATCTTCACGGCATTGACCACAGCGCGTGTGATGCCGAGCAATTTGGGAATATCACGGAGCATTCCAGCACCGGCACCTTTCCCTGCTACCTTCTTCACAGGACAGCCAAAATTGATGTCAAGCACATCCGGCCCTGCCTCTGCGGCAATCTCAGCAGCGCGTACCATAGGGTCGATTTCACGGCCATAAATCTGTATGGCAACGGGGCGTTCGGCATCGTTCGTGTGCAACTTGCGTGTGGTACTGCTGATATTGCGCACCAGTGCATCACTTGATACGAATTCAGTATAGACCATGTCTGCACCCTGCTCTTTACAAATCAGACGGAACGACGGGTCAGTCACATCCTCCATAGGAGCCAATAAAATCGGACGATTGCCTAAATCGATATTGCCTATTTTCATTCCTTATTACAGTATATTTTTATCAGCTGACATTATTT
Source organism: Muribaculaceae bacterium (assembly GCA_020026215.1). GTDB lineage: Bacteria > Bacteroidota > Bacteroidia > Bacteroidales > Muribaculaceae > Limisoma. Next base: position 1,829 of record JAHHQT010000062.1, on the reverse strand, counting down.
CTTTAAAGATAGCTCTTTATCTTTTTATAAACGTAGAGCAGCCGTTAAATGTTCATAAATTTGTTTTGATTATCGATATTTCAGCGGTTTTGCGAAGGTCGGAAAGCATTTCCGCAGCCGTACGGTGCAACAGGGGATGTACCCATGTAGGAGCCAGTTCTTCGACAGGCAGAAGGACAAAATCCCTGTCCTGCATACGAGGGTGCGGCACTTTCAGATTTTCAGTATCCAAAACCTCATTGTCGATGTAGATGATGTCAATGTCCAACAGACGGTCAACATATTCGCCGTTGGAATCACGGTGCGTCTTACAACCGATGCCCTGCTCGATTTCCTTAAAAACGGCAAGCATCTGTTCGTAGTCGCCATCCACGTTGATTTCGATGCCTATATTAAAAAAGGGGTTATCGGAAAGATAACCCCAAGATTTTGTTTCATAGACAGATGACCTGAGGGCTTTGCATTCAAATCGTCGCTCTATTTCCCGAATGGCGTACCGAAGATTTTCCTTTCGGTTACCGAGATTAGAGCCGATATTTATGCCCACTTTAGCCATTTATGTAAGAGTGAAATTTCTCTATAGTTTCTTAGATACTTCCACTTCTTCAAATGCTTCAATCATATCGCCCTCTTTCACATCATTGTAGTTGTTGATGTTAAGACCGCAATCGTAGCCTGAAGATACTTCCTTCACATCGTCTTTAAAGCGTTTCAATGAACCAAGATCGCCTGTGTAGATAACGATGCCGTCGCGAATCAAGCGGACTTTGCTTGATCTCTTGACCTTACCTTCACGAACCATACATCCTGCGATTGTACCGACACGTGAGATTTTGTAAGTTTGAAGTACTTCTGCTGTACCTGTGATTTCTTCCTTGATTTCAGGAGAAAGCATACCTTCCATAGCATCCTTGACTTCTTCGATGGCGTCGTAGATGATAGAGTATAGACGGATGTCCACACCGTCACTTTCAGCCAAACGTTTGGCAGCGACTGACGGACGAACTTGGAAACCGATAATTACGGCATCTGAAGCAGCTGCCAAAGTAACATCAGATTCTGAGATTGCACCCACAGCCTTGTGGATTACGTTGACTTGAACTTCAGGAGTTGACAATTTAATCAATGAGTCACTCAATGCCTCAATAGAACCGTCAACGTCACCTTTGACAATCAAATTCAATTCATGGAATTCACCCAAAGCTCTACGACGGGCAATGTCGTCAAGACCCGGCATACGAAGAGTGCGTTCCTTCAATTCACGTTGCAATTGTTCACGACGGTTAGCGATTTCGCGAGCTTCACGGTCTGTGTCAAGTACGTTAAACTTGTCACCGGCTGTTGGAGCACCGTTCAAACCAAGAATCAAAGCCGGAGCAGAAGGCGCTGCTTCTGTGATGCGTTGGTTTCTTTCGTTGAACATCGCACGGATTTTACCGTAGCTTGTTCCTGCAACGATGATGTCGCCCACGTGCAATGTACCGTTTTCAACCAATACGGTAGCTACGTAACCACGACCTTTATCCAATGAAGATTCAATGATTGAACCCACTGCTTTTCTGTTAGGATTAGCCTTCAAGTCAAGCATTTCTGCTTCAAGAAGTACTTTTTCCATCAATTCATTTACACCTGTACCCTTCTTGGCAGAGATATCTTGAGATTGGTATTTACCACCCCATTCTTCCACCAAGTAGTTCATGTTGGCCAATTCCTCTTTAATCTTGTCAGGGTTAGCCATTGGTTTATCCACCTTGTTGATGGCAAACACGATCGGAACACCTGCTGCTGCAGCGTGGTTGATAGCCTCAACAGTTTGTGGCATGACGTTG
>JAHHQT010000061.1 GCA_020026215.1 Muribaculaceae bacterium | reverse complement strand
CTCATTTACTATGTAAAGTATTTTTGAAATATTACGCAATAATTTGCAAAGTTACAAATAATTTTTCAAATATCTGAATTATTCATTTTTAATATTTGAATTCATAATTTAATAACATTCGTGACACAAATTTGTTTAATGTGAAACACAAAAAATGGTTGCAAAATTTATCTTGCAACCATTTTTCTATTTTGTTAAAAAATTATTTGTTAATTTTTTGCCAGCTGTCTTTTAGAGTAATGGTCCTGTTAAATACCAAATGTCCTGGTTTAGAGTCTTTTGAGTCTGGTGTGAAATATCCGATTCTTTGGAATTGGAAGTGCTCAAGCGGTTTTGCGTTTTCAGCAAGATAAGGCTCGATTTTAGCATTTGATACAACTTTGATTGAATCTGGATTCAATAGTTCGTGGAAATCGCGGTCTTTAACTTCAGATGCGTTTTCGACATTGAACAATCTGTCATACAATCTAACTTCTGCATCTACGCAGTGGCTTGCAGAAACCCAGTGCAAAGTACCTTTTACTTTTCTCATGCTGCCAGGCATTCCGCTCTTAGTCTCAGGGTCGTATTCGCAATAAATTTCAGTAACATTTCCTTCTTCGTCTTTCTTACAACCTGTACACATAACAATGTAAGCCGATTTTAAACGAACTTCTTTACCTGGTGTCATACGGAAGAACTTCTTAGGAGGATTTTCCATGAAGTCGTCGCGTTCGATATAAATTTCGCGAGTGAAAGGAATAACGTGTGTTCCGCTGTTTTCTTCTTCTGGATTATTTTCCATATTCATTTCTTCAACCTTGTCTTCTGGGAAGTTGGTGATAACTACCTTGACAGGATTGATAACAGCTGATACACGAGTCGCTCTCTTGTTCAAATCTTCACGGATGCTGAATTCAAGCAATGAAATATCGTTGATTGCTTCGAATTTAGTATAACCGATACGGTTAATGAATGACTTGATGGATTCAGGAGTGTAACCACGACGACGCAAACCCGAAATAGTCGGCATACGAGGGTCATTCCAGCCATCAACCAAACCTTCTTTTACCAATTGAAGTAATTTACGTTTACTTAAAACTGTATATGTCAGATTCAAACGGTTGAATTCTATTTGTCGAGGGCAGTGAGATTCATCAGCCAATTCTTTCACGAAATATTCGTAAAGAGGTCTGTGAGGAACGAATTCCAATGTACAAATAGAGTGTGTTACGCCTTCGAAGTAGTCAGATTGTCCGTGAGCAAAGTCGTACATCGGATAAACTTTCCATTTGTCACCTGTGCGGTGATGCGGGTGTTTGATAATACGATACATAATCGGGTCACGGAAGTGCATATTTGAAGAGGCCATGTCGATTTTTGCTCTAAGCACCATGCTTCCTTCTTCAAACTCGCCAGCATTCATTCTGTTGAACAAGTCAAGGTTTTCTTCCACTGAACGGTTTCTGAAAGGACTTTCTGTTCCTGGAGTTGTTGGCGTTCCTTTTTGTTCTGCAATTTGTTCTGCAGTTTGTTCATCAACGTATGCTTTTCCTTCTTTGATCAATCTGATGGCTAAATCAAAAAGTTGTGGAAAGTAGTCTGAAGCATAGTATTCACGATTTCCCCAATCATAGCCTAACCATTTGATGTCTTCTCTGATGGAATCAACGTATTCAACGTCTTCTTTTACAGGGTTTGTATCATCAAAACGAAGATTACAAGTACCGCCAAATTTTTCAGCAACACCAAAGTCCATGCAAATAGCCTTTGCGTGGCCGATGTGTAGGTATCCGTTTGGTTCGGGTGGAAATCGAGTATTCAATCGTCCACCATTTTTACCTTGTCTCAAATCTTCAGCTACAAGCTGTTCTACAAAGTTTAATCCGCTTGTCTTTTCGGTTGCGGTTTCTTTGTTTTCGCTTTCTGACATAATATTAAATATTTTTTATTACTTTCGATGTTAATATAACCTTGCAAAGGTACAACTTTTTTTGATTTTCTCTTTAATATATTAGCTAAAAAGGTAATATGTATTAAGGTTTTTATCGGTGTAAAAGTTGGATAAATTGTACGCCCATGGGGAGTCGAACCCCAATCGTCGGAACCGGAATCCGGTATTCTATCCATTGAACTATGGGCGCAAAATTTTTGCAAAAGCTTGGCAAAAATAATAAAGAATTGTTAGTTTTGCAAAACATAAACAGACAAATATGGAAGTAAGAATCGAGGAAAGTTGGAAGAAAATATTACAGCCGGAGTTTGAAAAGGACTACTTTAAGAACTTGGTGAATTTCATCCATTCAGAATATAGAACAACTACAATTTTCCCTCCTGGCGGGAAGATTTTTGAGGCCTTTAAAGCAACGCCTTTTGACCAAGTTAAAGTCGTTATTTTAGGTCAAGATCCTTATCACGATGTTAATCAGGCAAACGGATTGTGTTTTTCTGTAAATAAGGGAGTTAAGTTTCCTCCATCATTACTTAATATATTTAAGGAAATTAAAGATGATATTGGAACGGAAATTCCACAAGATGGGGATTTGTCACGTTGGGCAAAGCAAGGTGTATTATTACTTAACTCAACACTTACGGTTCGTGCGCATTTCGCAGGTTCTCACCAAGGGCATGGATGGGAACAGTTTACGGACAAAGTGATTGAATTGCTCGCCGAAAAAAGAGAGAATGTGGTCTTCCTTTTGTGGGGTTCATATGCTATTAAAAAGGGCGCTGTGATTGATAAGCACAAGCATTTGGTATTGACTTCTCCACACCCATCTCCATTGTCTGCACATCGTGGATTTTTGGGAAATCATCATTTCTCTTTAGCCAACTCTTATCTGGTTTCACATGGTAAACAACCTATTGTCTGGTAAAAATGAAGCTTCTTAAATTGCTATTGACATTAGCTTGTATTCAGTACTGTTCATTGGTCTCTGCTGAAACCAATACAAACACTATGATTTTTGACCATACGTTCAAGTCTTTGAAAATTCATATTGAAGGAAATGAATTTTCGCCTGCTATCATAGATTTATATGGCAAGGATAGAATAACGGTTGCTTTTGATCAATTAGTGCCGGATGTCAATTATTTAAGATATGCGTTGGTACATTGTGATGCTGACTGGAAACCTTCTCAGATCTTGGACTCTGAATATATTGAAGGTTTCAACGAGGATGAAATAGACAATTATAGCTTGTCGTCGGCAACGTTTACACAGTTTGTACATTATGAGCTGAATGTGCCTAATGAAGATATGCGCCTGACTCTTTCAGGTAATTATCTGCTTAAGGTTTATCCGGAGGGTGAACCTGAAAATGTTTGCTTGCAAGCGCGTTTTTCAGTCGTTGACAAAAAAGTAAAAGTGTATCCTGAAATTACATCAAGAACTGATGTGGACTACAATTCTCAACATCAACAAATATCGGTAGCTATTGACAATCGTGACTATCGTATTGAGAATCCTTATGCCGATTTAAAAGTTGTGGTGGTTCAGAATTCGAGATATGATATTGCCAAAATGGTCAGTCATCCACAGCGAGTAGCAGGAGATAAAATTTATTTTGAACACAATCCTGAATTGATATTCAAAGCAGGAAATGAATTCCGACGTTTTGAGATGGTCAATACCAGATATAATGGTATCGGTATTGAAAAATACATTTATAACAATCCATTTTATCATGTGGTCCTAAAGACAGATGAACCTCGTTCATACGAATCTTATATTTATGATCGTACACAATATGGTAAATATGTTATCAGGCAAAGTGATGCATACGATTCGAATACAGAGGCAGACTATATGTATGTGCATTTTGCCTTGGCTATGCCTGAGATACAAGAGGGTAGTGTATATGTGGATGGGGAATTTACTCAGCATAATTTTGAACCTGGCAATTTAATGAAATACAATCATAATACTCAATGTTATGAATTAGACATGAGGTTGAAGCAGGGAGTTTATAACTATCAGTACTTGTGGAAACCTAAAAATCAGAATAAATATATAACAGAAACCATTGAAGGCGATTTTTATCAAACTATCAATGAATACCAAGTTTTTGTCTATACAAGACAGCGTACTGATAGATATGATCGATTAATCGGCTATAATATTATCTATTCTGGTAAATAGTATGTTAAATAATATTAATATGTAACATTTTTGTTGCGAAAGATATTGTGATCTTGTAAAAGATGCATATCTTTGCAACGTGTTTTTCATGGTATTAGATTTAAGGTTAATTAAGATTGGTTGTCGAGAGACAATCAATTTTTTTTGTGCCTATTCGAAAGGTTGTTCATAGGCAGAATTCAAATCATCCCCATTCAAATTTTTAGTAAAATAATCAATTCGAATTTTCAAATTAAATTCGAGATTAATAGTTATCTTTGAAAGAAAAAACGAATGGCATATTTTTCAATAATAATACCGGTTTATAACCGCTTGAATGAAGTGAAGGATTTACTTCATAGTCTTTCTCGTCAAACAGATCAAAATTTCGAAGTTGTATTGGTTGAAGACGGTTCGTCTGAGGTTTGTACAGATGCTGTTAAACAGTATGAGAATGAGCTGGATATAAAGTATTTTTATAAAGAAAATGAGGGTAGAAGTGTTGCCAGAAATTATGGCTTGGAAAGAGCTACCGGTGAATATTTCTTATTCTTTGATTCCGATTGTGTCATTCCTGATAATTATATATCAGTGCTGTATGAGTCTCTTCAGAAGAACTACGTGGATTGCTTTGGAGGTCCTGATGCAGCCCATGGTTCATTTACGGATATTCAAAAAGCCATAAACTTTTCAATGACTGCATTTTTGACTACAGGTGGTATTCGCGGTGGTAAGATAAGTTTGGAAAAGTTTGTGCCAAGAACCTTCAATATGGGATTCTCACGTAAAGTGTGGGAAAAGGTTGGCGGTTTTAGAGAAATGTTCTCTGAAGATATTGATATGAGTACTCGTATCCGTCAAGCTGGTTTTTCGATTAGTCTGATTCGTGAAGCATACGTATTTCATAAACGCAGAGTAAATTTGCGATTGTTCTGTCGTCAAATATATGTCTTTGGTATGTCTCGAATCACTTTGTTCCTATTATATCCTGATTCATTAAAATTGGTACATTGGTTGCCTGCTGTATTCTTATTGGGCTCAGCAATGCTTTTGCTATTGTCAGTATTGTTGACGTGGGCATTTATTCTTCCTTTGCTATTCTATTTCATCGCATTGTTCATTAATGCTCTAATTGATACTAAGAGTGTTAAAATATCTGCATTGGCAATAATAACCAGTATGGTTCAATTATATGGCTATGGCTATGGATTCTTGAGGGCTTACTTGTTGAAGATTATTTTTCGTAAGGGGCGAAATGTAGAAGAAGAGATAAGAATGCGTAAAGGCAAATAATATGGATAAGTCCGATTCTAATATCAAAAATACACGAAGAATACTTGATTTATCAGAAGAAGAACGCCCCAGGGAAAAAGCATTGGTACATGGGTTGGAATCCTTGTCTTCTGCTGAGTTGTTAGCAATTCTATTGGGAAGTGGTTCACGAGGGGAGTCAGTCATCGATTTGTCTCATAGAATTCTTGACTCTTGCGACAATCGTTTGACAGAATTGTCCAAGCGTTCTATCAAGAGCCTCATTAAAAATTTTAAGGGAATAGGTGAGGCTAAAGCAATCACGCTATTGTCAGCCATTGAGTTGGGTAAAAGAATGCGTGCAGAAGGAATGGGACGCAATCCCCAGATAACCAATTCAGAATTAGCTTACGAATATATTCGATACAATGTTGAGCACCTTACACACGAAGAGTTTTGGATTATTTTCTTGAATAATTCTAAGCGTGTCATTGGAAGACAGCGTATCAGTAGTGGCGGTTTCGCAGCGACTGTGGTGGATGTTAGAATGATTATTAAGCAGGCTTTGGATGTGATGGCTACCTCAATGATATTGGTGCATAATCATCCTTCGGGTTCATTGCAACCCAGCAGAAACGATGATGAACTGACCAACGAAATCAGTCGGGCAGGTATGCTGATGAAAATACCTGTAATTGACCATTTAATTATTAGTGAACTCGGTTATTTCAGTTATGCTGACGAAGGAAAACTATAAAAATAAAGCGCAGAAACCTCAAGTTTCTGCGCTTCTTATTTCAGGTTAATCTGTTAGAATTTCACGTCTGTATCTTCATTGTTCTTCAGAAATACTTCACTTGAATCGACCGATTGATTATCGCTGATTTGTTCAAGGTTATTTTCTCCATGATCATCATTCAATCTTGAACCTATAGTCTCTTGAACATGTTCATAATCATCTTCCCAGTTTTGGAATTTGGCAAATTTGGCAATAAATCTTAAATCTATATCATCAACAGAACCACTACGGTGCTTAGCTACAATGAATTCTGCTTTACCTCTAATGGATTTACCTGAAGCATCTTCTGATGATTTGGTATAATATTCAGGACGGTGAATGAAACAAACAATATCGGCATCCTGCTCAATGGCTCCTGATTCACGCAAGTCTGAAAGTTGGGGACGCTTGTTGTTATCGTTTCGGTCTTCAACTTTACGGCTCAACTGAGACAATGCAATGATTGGAATATTCAACTCTTTAGCCAATTGCTTTAAGTTACGGGAAATCATACTTACTTCTTGTTCACGGCTGCCGAACTTCATTCCACTCGCATTCATCAATTGTAAGTAGTCAATGATTATAATCTTTACATCGTGTTCTCTAACCAATCTACGGGCTTTAGTCCTTAGCTCAAAAATAGAAAGGCTTGGGGTATCATCCACATATAGGGGAGCGGTATAGAGTTTTCTGACACGTGAGTTCAATTGAATCCATTCTGCTTGATTTAAACGTCCGCTCTTGATCTTTTCACTTTCAATTTCACAAACATTTGAAATCAAACGGTTGACTAATTGTAGGTTTGACATTTCAAGAGAGAAGATGGCAACAGGGGTATTTAAATCAACAGCCATGTTTTTAGCCATGGAAAGGACAAACGCTGTTTTTCCCATCGCCGGACGAGCAGCAATGATAATCAAGTCGGAATTTTGCCAACCTGATGTTAGTGCATCCAATTTGTGGAAACCGGTTTCAATACCACTTAAACCATTTTCGCGTTGTGCCGCTGCTTCAATTTGTTTAATGGCTGTATTAATAACAGGATCAATCTGTGTAAAGTCCTTCTTTAAGTTGTTTTGAGAAATCTCGAATAAATTTCCTTCAGCTTCTTGCAAAAGGTCTTCTACATCATAGGATTCGTCAAATGCTTTTTCTTCGATTTTTGAGCAGAAAGAAATTAGACGGCGAGCCAAATACTTTTGCGCAATAATTCTTGCGTGGTATTCAATGTGTGCAGCTGATGCGATATTACCCGTCAATTCCGAAATATGCAATGCTCCTCCAACTTCTTCAAGAGTGCCTTCAGTTCGTAGTTCTTGTGTAACTGTCAAGATATCAATAGGCTGTTGGTTCATACCCAGTGTGGAGATTGCTGTGTAAATCTTTTGGTTAGCAGTGTCGTAAAATGATTCTGGTTTTAAGATGTCACAAACCATAGGATAAGCATCTTTTTCCAGCATCAAGGCTCCAAGTACGGCATCCTCAATTTCCTTGTCTTGAGGCTGTAATTTGCCTGTTGCGGTTATCTTGGGTTCATGCTTTGGTTTTGATTTATATTTTGAAGTTTCAGAGCCATTCATAACTATATATTTTGTATGCAAAAATAGTGATTTTTGTCTAAAAATAGTAACTTTGTACAAAATACATCTATCACAAATGAAATTAAGCGTCATAATACCTATTTATAACGTGGCTGATTTTTTGCCCCGTTGTATTAATTCTGTATTATTGCAAACCGCTTCTGATTTGGAGATTATATTGGTAGATGATTGTTCTACAGATGATTCTCGACAAATTTGTGATGACTTTGCCACAAAGTATTCAAACATTAAAGTTATCCATCGTGAAAAAAATGGTGGTTTGAGTGAGGCCCGTAACACTGGCATTCAGTCTGCAACTGGCGATTATATAACATTTCTGGATTCAGATGATTTCTTAGATAAGGAAACATATAAGTTGAATCTAAAATTATTGGAAGAAAATCCTACTATTCAAATCTTGGAATATCCTGTATGGAATTCTTATAATGAAAAGTCTGAGGCTTGTTTTGATCCCCATTTGGAGTCATATTGTATTAGAACTTTCGATGAATGGATTGCAGATAGGGGATTTGACAGGAGCTATGCTTGGAATAAGATTTATAAACGCCAAATTTGGAGCGATTTTTCTTTCCCGGCAGGGAAGTATTTTGAAGATTTATATACCACCCCATATATCATCGCATCTGTTGGCAAAATCATTACTTCTCCGTTGGGTAAGTATTATTATTTTAGACAAAACATGTCTTCTATAACCAATTTACTGACGAAAGAAAAACAATCGGATTTATTGGAGGGGAATATAAAATTGTTCAATTTTCTGAAAGAAGAAAAAGGCTATACTGACGAGCAACTATTTAAATTGTATTTGGGAATGGTAAATATCCAAATCCTCTACAAAAAATTGGGGGGAATGGTGATTGTCCCTAAATGTCGTTATACGTTTAAGCAAGTGCTTACTAATCAGTTGCCGTTTATGTCTATATTTAAGGCAATTCTATTAAAGCTAACCCATCAATCTTTTTATAAAATTTATAGAATATGAAAGAGAGTGTAGCTGTTAGTTTTATTATAAGTTACTATAATTTAGATTGTTATTTATTGGAGAGAACGATACATAGTATTCTCAATATCTCCAATGGCATAGATTATGAAATTATAGTCATTGACGATGGAACAAAGGACAGTAGGGCTGAAGAGTGTGTTTTGACCTTCAACAATGATAAAATAATATATTATTATCAACAAAATGGGGGATTAAGTGCGGCTCGAAATGCAGGGATTCAACTTGCCTCAAAAGAGTATATCCAATTTGTTGATGCAGATGACTATTTGTTCAAGGATGGTTATACTGAATGCTTGAAAATTCTTTCTTCGGTACATCCTGATTTGTTACAGTTTTCCCTTAAAAGAGTTTGGGGTAAAGAATCTGTCTTGGAGTCGAAATTTGTTGACAATAAATTTAAAATTTGGGATGGTGTCCAATTTATGGTGCATCATACTTTATCGTGCGCGGCTTGTGGATATTGTTTCAGAAAAGCCATTTTGGGGGATGTCCGTTTTGTAAAGGGAATTTATCAAGAGGATGAAGAATTTTCACCAAGACTATTCTTGAAAGCAAAGACTTTTGTCAAAACTCAAATTCAAGCATACGCTTATTATCAGAGAGAAAATTCGATTACGGGCAGCACAGAATTTACTCATATCGAAAAACGTTTTGCTGATTTAAAAATAGTTATTAAGTCAATGATTCGTAATCGTGAAAGTGCGTCAGACAAGTTTGTAAAAATTGCCCTATCACGAAGAGTTGACCAACTTGCTTTGGCATATATCTATAATGCCTTGGAGTTAGGTCCGAACTTTAACTATGTCACTGACAAATTGGATGATATGAAAGCTATTGGATTATATCCATTGCCATTCAAAAACTATTCATTTCGATATGTGACGTTTAATCTACTATCACGCAATAAGTTGTTATTGCGATTAATGAGAATATTTATCAAACGATGAAAATACTTTTAATTGGAGAATATAGCAATGTCCATTGGTCTCTTTCGGAAGGTTTAAGGAAGTTGGGGCATGTGGTTACAGTAGTTTCTGATGGAGATTGTTGGAAAAATTACCAATGTGATATTTCCATTAAGCGTCAGGGGTATTCTTTCTTTGCTTCACTAAGGTATTTGCTAAAAGTGTATCTGAATTTGCCGAAGTTTAGAGGCTATGATGTGGTGCAAATCATCAATCCGATATTTTTTGAGTTAAAAGCAGGGCGAATGTATTTCATTTATAATTATTTGCGCAAGCATAACAAGAAAGTATTCTTAGGGGCATTTGGTATGGATTATTATTGGGTGCATACTTGTCGAACAACTTCAACATTCAAATATTCTGATTTTAATTTTGGAGACCAATTACGCGAGGATGAATGTGCTTTGGTTGAAGTAAAGGACTGGATTGGAACGGAAAAAGAAAAACTGAATAAGTATATAGCAAATGATTGTGATGGCATAGTAGCTGGGTTATATGAATATTATGCTTGTTATAAGCCTGCATATCCTGAAAAAACAACATTTATACCATATCCTATCAATATAGACAATATAAAACCATCTAAACTTGTCTTTCATGCAGGAGACAAGGTGCGTTTTTTTATTGGAATACAAAAAGTGCGCAATGTATATAAAGGTACGGATGTGATGTTGAAAGCATTAACAAGGATTGCTGAAAAATATCCTGACAAATGTGAAGTGGTTAAATGTGAATCTGTTCCTTATGAAGAGTATAAGAAACTATTGGATAGTAGCCATGTTCTTTTAGACCAATTATATTCATATACTCCGGCTATGAATGGCTTGTTGGCTATGGCTAAAGGTTTGGTGCTTGTCGGTGGAGGAGAGCCGGAAAACTATGAAGTGCTAAATGAGCAAAAATTAAAGCCGATTGTTAATGTGTCTCCAAATGAAGAAGATGTATATTGTAAATTAGAATCATTGGTTTTAAATCCTGAAAAGATACAACAGTTGAGAGACGAAAGTCGCTTATATATAGAACGCCATCATGACTATCTCAAGGTGGCACAACAATATGTGGATTTTTGGAATAAATAAAGAATTATGATATCATTTCCTAATGCAAAAATAAATCTTGGATTATACGTTGAACGTAAAAGACCTGATGGTTATCACGATATTTCAACGGTTTTCTATCCCATCCAATTACAGGATATTCTAGAAATCGTACAATCTAAAGAAACGACATTGAATATCACAGGGAATAAAGTTGATTGTGAAATTGAGAAGAACTTGGTGGTAAAGGCTTACCGACTGTTAGAGAAAGAATTCAACCTTTCTCCTGTTGACATCTTCTTGCATAAGCATATTCCTGATGGAGCAGGATTGGGTGGTGGTTCGGCTGATGCTTCAGTCATGCTTAAATTGCTAAATGATTTGTTTGAATTGGGCTTGTCTGATCAGGAGTTGGCACAAAAAGCTGCTAAAATTGGGGCGGATTGTCCTTTCTTTATATACAATACTCCGAAGGCGGCTTCTGGAATTGGTGATATATTTACCGAAGTGGATGTGAATCTTAAGGGGTATAAAATAGTAGTCGTCAAACCTGATGTATATATATCTACCGCTGCGGCTTATGCCGGGATTCAGTCTAATAACGAACGAGAATATCCGATTGTTGATATTTTGAAAATGCCGATTGAAAAATGGAAGGGTTTGTTGGTAAATGATTTTGAGAAATCTGTATTTTCTCAAAATCCACAATTGGCAAATGTAAAAGAATCTTTATATCAGGCAGGTGCCGTTTATGCT
>JAHHQT010000060.1 GCA_020026215.1 Muribaculaceae bacterium | reverse complement strand
CATAATCACGTACCTTGAATTTTAACTTAAAAATATACTCACTCATTTCTTTATCATTTCGACTATACAAAGTTAAACAAATCTTTCCATCAAAACATTGAGATTTCATAAAAGAATTGCAAATGCATTAAAATACACATAAAATATAATTTATATTCAAAGTCAAAATTCTACCGTTATTTTTTTACAATTTAAAGAATTGATCTCCAAATGAATCTAAAGCACAAATACTATTTTCAATTTATGCAACGCATAAAAGGAAGATGTAACTCAATATAAACGAGTTCCCTACCTAAATCCGTAGTTTTCGCCATCAGTATCTATAAAATCGATTTAAAATCTTTTATTATTGAATAAAAATGGTGTATCTTTGATTCTGAAACCAGCTATTGTATGATTATTCAAGAGAACTCACAAGCGAATATACTACTGGTTGCAGACCAACAAATATTTGCTTACTGTATTAAGAATTTGTTAAATCGAGTCTCCGGAATTAACAAACTTGACTTTTCAGCCACAGGGAAAGATGCTATTAAAAAGACACAAAAGGGAAACCGTTATGATGTCATTATCATCGATGTTGACTTACCAGACATTTCGGGATTTGAACTATTGATACAACTACGAAAAATACAGCCGGAATCTTTTGCAATTCTGCATTCTATGCAAGAGAAATTCTGGTACATCAAACAATTGATGCGTAGTGGTGCAGACGGAATAGCGCTTAAAAGTGACGAATTAAGCGAAATAAAGGAGGCTATTGAGCACGCACTAAGAAAGGAAAAATACTATAGTGCCAAATATCTTCTATGCTGTTCAAAATTTGAAGGGCAAGAGGAGCTTACGACGAGGGAAATTGAGGTGCTGAAAGGTATTGCGGACGGCAAGACCTCAAGCGACATTGCAGAGGGACTCTTTGTTTCACAAAACACCATAGAGTTTCACCGCAAGAAATTAATGAAAAAATTGAAAGCATGTAACATGGCAGAATTAATAAAAAAAGCAGTTGATAACGGTTATTTATAACGCAATTTTAAGCTCAATGTGTAATTGAGCTTTTATTTGTTTTTATTCGTAATATCATTATATTTATTAGTGGAATTTAGCTTAAAGATTTAGAAAGCCATAGGCAGCAATCGTTCCGTTGTACGATTGCTGTTTCTTTTTTATCCTTCTTGGAGTTAATTCTCAGAAAGAAATAAAAACAAACCTTTTTCAAAACCAAATAAAAAACGGCAATCTACTTTTTTGTTCAGTCAACAAGAGTTATCTTTGTATAATAATATCACTAATATGAGTAAATACACTATATTCAGAGTTATTTGTCTGGTATTACTATGGGTTTTCCTATGTGTAATGCTGATTTCACGCCGCGAATTTGACTTTATGGTTCTATTTACTATTGTAGCGTCGGGAATCGTCATCTTTGTTCCTGTTTACAAAAAATACAAGAAAGGGAAAGACAAATAACCACTCTTAAAATATTATATTGCTTTGGGATTAATTGATATAAATACAGAGAAATTTCCTTTACTATCCAAGATAGATAGTCCGAAAGATCTTCGCAAACTTCCAGTGGAAGCACTTCCTCAAGTTTGTCAAGAAATTCGTGAATTCCTAATCGATTCACTTTCGGAAAATCCGGGGCACTTTGCTTCAAGCATGGGAGCGGTGGAACTGACCGTTGCGCTGCACTATGTATTCAATACTCCTTACGACCGTATTGTCTGGGACGTTGGACACCAAGCTTACGGACACAAACTCCTCACAGGCCGTAGAGACAAATTCTGCGACAACCGTAAATTTAACGGATTGAGCGGTTTCCCTAACCCGGAAGAAAGCGAATACGACAGTTTCATTGCAGGCCACGCTTCCAACTCCATTTCAGCGGCGTTGGGTATGGCCATTGCATCACAAATTAATGAAGACGAAACAAAACGTAATGTGATTGCCGTAATTGGAGATGCTTCCATTGCGGGCGGCATGGCTTTCGAAGGCTTGAATAATGCTGCCGCCACAAAAAGCAATCTGTTGATTATCTTGAACGATAACGATATGTCTATCGACCGCAACGTAGGCTCACTCAACAGATACTTGGTGAACATGACCACCTCCAAGAGCTACAACACATTCCGTTACAAGACATACAAACTATTGCGCAAACTTCATCTTGTAGATGAACAGCACAGAGGCATTATCTTGCGTTTCAACAATAGTTTGAAGGCATTAATATCCAAACAGCAAAATATCTTTGAAGGCTTGAACATTCGCTATTTTGGACCTTACGACGGACACGATGTATTGCGTATTGTCAGAGTTTTCAACGATATTAAAAACATGGACGGACCTCGCATCCTTCACTTACGTACAATCAAAGGTAAGGGATATGAGCCTGCTGAAAAAAATCCATCAGCATGGCACGCACCGGGACGTTTCAACAAGGAAACAGGAGAACGCATCAAAGGCGTTGATGATGGTATTTTGAAATATCAGGATGTATTCGGAAAAACCTTGGTGGAACTTGCCGAGCAAAACAAGAAGATTGTAGGTATCACTGCCGCTATGCCTTCGGGCTGCTCAATGACATTTATGCAGAAAGCATTCCCTAAACGCACCTTCGACGTAGGCATTTCGGAAGAACACGCAGTTACCTTCTCTGGCGGTTTGGCTAAAGATGGAGCGAAACCATTCTGTTGCATTTATTCATCCTTCTTGCAACGCGGATTCGACCAAATCATCCACGATGTGGCATTGCAAAATCTTCCTGTCACCTTCTGCATTGACCGTGCCGGACTTGTGGGAGAAGACGGAGCAACACACCACGGAGCTTTCGATTTGAGCTATCTCAGCACTATACCGAACATGATTGTTTCATCTCCGATTGACGAACACTATTTGAGACTGCTTATGTACACTTCACAATCAAAGAAACGCAGTCCGTTTGCCATTCGTTACCCTCGCGGAAAATGCGAGCACAAGGATTGGCACAACGATATGTATGCCATTGAAATCGGAAGAGGTCGAAAATTGACTGATGGTGACGATGTGGCGGTATTGACCATCGGTCCGATAGGAAACACAGCGGCAAAAGCCATTGAAGAAGCGAGAGCACAAGGCGTTAGTGCCGCTCATTACGATATGATTTTCCTAAAACCTATCGATGGCGATATATTACAAGAAGTAGCCAAACGCTTCAAGAAAGTGATTACTGTGGAAGACGGAACCATTAACGGAGGATTGGGTACAGCCGTTATCGAATGGTTCAACGACCACGACGCTAATGTGAAAGTTGAGCGTTTAGGCTTGCCGGATTCCTTTGTGAAACAAGGGACAGTGGCTCAGTTACAAAAATATTGTGGAATTGACAAGGACAGTATCCTAAAGAAGATTATAGAAATAGGCAAATAAAAATATAAAATGAAAATAGTTATTGTAGGTGCAGGTGAAGTTGGGACCCACCTAGGTAAATTACTTTCTGCAGAAGGACAAGACGTATATTTGATCGACCCGGATGCAAAAAAATTGCAGACGGTCGAAAACTACAATTTAATGACACAGGTTGGCAATGCAACATCTTTCAAGGTTTTGAAAGAAGCACAAGTAAACAAAGCCGATTTGTTCATCGCCGTAACCCCATTTGAAACACGAAACATTGTTTCATGCTCAATGGCGAAAAACTTGGGTGCTCGCAAAACCGTGGCGCGTATCGACAACTACGAGTTTTTGAAAGAGGAATACAAGCCTTTCTTTAAGAGCAATGGTGTTGACGAACTGATTTATCCAGAATATTTCGCATCATTGGAGATAGTATCAGCACTTCGTAACTCATGGGCAAGAAACTGGTTTGAACTTTACAATGGCGAACTTCTGCTAATTGGTGTGAAACTACGCGAAAACGCAACGATTATCAACATGCAGTTGAAAGATTTGGCACAAAGCGGTCGCAGTTTCCACGTTTCAGCCATCCGACGCAAACACGAAACCATCATTCCTCGTGGTGACGACCACTTGGAAATGGGCGATATTGTGTACTTCACCACCAAGAAGGAGCACATTTCCGAAATCATGGAGATTTGCGGGAAACACAAACAAAACATCAAGAAAGTCTTGATTATGGGCGGCAGCCGTATTGGTATCCAATTAGCCCATCATCTTGGAGAAGGATATAAAATCAAATTTATTGAATGCGACCACAAACGATGCATGAAATTGGCAGAACAACTGCCCAATGACTGTTCCATTATTCATGGAGACGCTCGTGACATCGAACTATTGAAAGAAGAAGGAATTCAGGATTACGATGCATTCATCGCTTTGACTGACAGTTCCGAAACAAATATTCTGGCTTGTTTGACAGCCAAGGAATTCCACGTCGGCAAGACGGTTGCCGAAGTCGAAAATATCCAATTCATTGCTGAAGCCGAAAACTTGAACATCGGCACAGTCATCAACAAAAAATTGTTGGCATCCAGCAATATCTTCCAAATCTTGTTGGACTTCGATGAGTCAAATGCCAAGTGTTTGGCATTGACCGATGCTGAAGTTGCAGAATTGGTAGTCAAGGAAGGGGCTAAAATTACGAAATCCCCTGTCAAAGGATTGAAATTGTCTGAAGACATGACCATCGGTGGTCTAATCCGCGACGGAAAAGGTATTCTTGTAACCGGTGACACTCAAATCAAAGCCGGTGACCACGTACTCGTTTTCTGCTTGTCCGGAGCTATTCACCAAGTCGAAAAAATGTTTAAATAGGCATTAAAATGTTCAATACTAACAGACGAAATATAAATTTTAAGATTGTTGCCAGACTCCTAGGAATTTTGCTGATGATTGAATCAGCGTTCATGGGAATCTCTTTGGGTATTTGCTATATTTATGGAGAATATAACGAAGTTCCTGCTTTCATATATTCCATTCTAATCACTTTGGGCTTCGGCGCAGCCATGACCTTCCTTACTCCCCACAAGGACAACAATATGGGCAAGCGCGAAGGTATTTTACTTACAGGCCTTACGTGGGTGGTCTTCTCACTGTTCGGCTCACTCCCCTTCATTTTCGGAGGGACAAAAATGACTCTTGCCGCAGCATTTTTCGAAACTATGTCAGGCTTTACAACAACAGGAGCATCTGTTATTGAAAATGTCGAATCAGTTTCTCACGGTATCTTGATGTGGCGTGCCATCACTCACCTGTTGGGAGGTATGGGTATCATTCTTTTCACCCTTGCTGTAATCCCAATGTTGAATAAAAGCAGTGGTATTCAGCTATTCAATGCCGAAGTAACAGGCATTACCCACGACAAGTTACGTCCACGTATCAGCCATACAGCCAAAGGTTTGTGGATGGTTTATGTAGCTTTGAGTGGTACATTAATCATCTTGCTTTGGGCAGGACCTATGAATTTGTTCGATGCCATTTGCCACTCTTTCTCTGCCATTTCAACTGGTGGATTCTCAACCAAGAACGCAAGTATTGAGGCATACAACTCTGACTATGTAAAAATCGTCATCACAATATTCATGTATTTGTCAGGTATCAACTTTGCATTGATGTTCAATGCTGCAATGGGCAACGTGAAACCTTTGTTCAAGAACGATACCGTGAGATGGTTCACCCTAATTTGTGTCATAGCATTTGTGTTGATTGCAACCGACTTGTATATCAAGGGCGATTATGATGACATACCTTCTTTGTTTATTGACACCAACTTCCAGATTCTGTCGGCAATTACCACTACAGGATTTACAGGTTCAAACTATACCGAATGGCAAGGTCTTCCGATTGTGGTCATCATGCTTATCATGATTATCGGTTCATGTGCAGGTTCGACAGCGGGTGGTATGAAAGTGGATCGTATTATCCTTACTGTAAAAAATTTACACAATGAACTTTATAAAATACTTCACCCGAACACCATCATTCCATTACGTGTAAACGGAAAAGTGATGCAAACTGAATTAATTTCAAAGACATGCGCCTTCATGATGATATTCTTCATCTTGATTCTTGCAGGTACTACTGTTCTTATCAGTTTTGACATCTCCATTTTAGATGCATTATTTGCCGTAATGTCATGTGCCGGTAACGACGGTCTTGGCTATGGTTTGACAGGTTCAAACTTCGGAACAATTCCCGATCCTTGCAAATGGGTTCTGTCGGGAGTAATGCTTATCGGCCGTTTGGAAATATTTACAATAATAGTTATCTTTACCAAAGCTTTTTGGAACAAAGAGTAACCGATTTAACGAATAACAAGAATACATCGTGGGATTAAGATATACAAACAACAATAACAACAACGACTATAACCCTACTTATGGCGGTAGCGAATCCAACGACACTCCTGAAAAGGAAATCGTTGAAACCACCCAAGAGGAAACCAAGAGCCAAAAACGGAAAAAGCAAAAGAAAATAAAAGAGGAGAAGCCAAAATCCAACTCTCATCCTTTTGCCTTTGTTCATAACCGACGATTCAAATTGATTGTCGGCATGACTTTCACATTGTTTTCTGTACTATTGTTGATTGCAAGTATTTCATACATCAAGAATGGTATGGCAGACCAAAGTCTGGTAGCCAACAACAGTATTTTGACAAATGCGGAAAAAGGTGAAATCAGTAACCATGCCGGTTCGTTCGGAGCTGCTTTTGCAGAAACTTTCTTTAACCAAGGGTTCGGCATAGGCTCATATTTTTTGATTCTATTAACCTTCTTGATTGGTCTGAAATTCTTGGGTGGCTACAAAGCACGTTTCTCATCAACCATTGCCATCAACCTGTTGGCAACCATCACCGTATCCAGCATTGCAGGCCTTTTGACATTGGGAGGAACTGAATCATTCTTCCTTTTGGGCGGTGAACATGGAATATATCTGAACCAATACCTCATCAAACTGATTGGCGTATGGGGTGCAATAAGTGTCAACATTTTATTGGTGGTGTCATTGGCTGCATTGTGTTTGAATTCGATTGTCAGAATCATCAATAAATATCGTCACTTCATTCGCAAGCGCAAACAGGCAAACTTGGAAGCGCAACAGCGAGAAGCTGAAGAACGTTTGAGAATCCTCGCAGAACAAGAGGAAGAAGAAAAGAGCAAGAGCAAAAATATAGATTTCAATACTCCTGAACCTGCGCCACAAGAACCGGAAGAGGTCAATCCTTTGGAACAAAGTACACCGACCACTAAAAACAACAATTTCTTGTGTCAGTTAAAATCCACTTTCTCCAAGAAGAAAGTAGAACAGGAACCAGAGCCTCAACCTTCTGAAACAGAATCTGACTTGTCAAGATTCATGCCTCCTGCCATTGAAGAAAAGGAACAGGAAGAAACTCCTGCTGTAGCTGAAGATCCAGTAGTAGCATTGGAAACGCCTGCAAAAGAGGAAACACCTTTACAGGAAGAAACAACAGAAAAGCAGAAAGAGGACATTCCAATGACAGTTATCCAAAACACCATTGAGGCTGCCGACAAGATTGAAGAAAAGCCATTCGACCCAACCGCGGAATTATCAAAATATAAATTCCCGACTTTGGACTTGTTGAAAGAGGTCCCTGCGATTAGCAAAAAAACAGTTGACATTAAAGAACAAGAAGAAAACAAGGATAGAATCACCAAGACCTTGAACGACTACGGAATCGAAATCCGCAGTATTGAGGTGTGCGTCGGTCCTACTGTTACCCTATATGAGATTATCCCTGCCGAAGGTGTTCGTATTGCCAAAATCAAACGTTTGGAAGATGACATTGCATTGAGCTTGGCAGCATTGGGAATCCGTATCATTGCCCCAATCCCCGGTAAAGGAACAATCGGTATTGAAGTACCTAACAAAGACCCTCAAACTGTTTGGATGCGTTCCATCATCGGTTCAAAGAAATTCCAGGAATGCAAATACGAACTGCCAATTGCTTTGGGTAGCACCATTGACAATGATGTGTTCATCGCCGATTTGACTAAAATGCCGCACTTACTTGTTGCAGGTGCAACTGGTCAAGGTAAATCAGTAGGTTTGAACGCCATCATCACTTCTTTACTTTACAAAAAGCACCCGTCACAATTAAAGTTTGTGATGATCGACCCAAAAACTGTTGAGTTCAGTCTTTACGGAAAATTGGAGAAACATTACCTGGCTAAATTGCCGGAAGAAGATGATGCCATCGTTACCGACATGAACAAGGCATTCAACACTTTGAACGCATTAGTACAGGAAATGGAGGACCGTTTGAAACTGTTGAACGCTGCCGAAGTTCGCAATATCCAAGAATACAACAATAAATTCATCAATCACCGATTGAACCCGGAGAAAGGCCATAAGTTCCTTCCATATATTGTTGTGATTGTCGATGAGTATGCAGACTTGATGATGACTACCAAGGAAGTGGAAATACCTATCGCTCGTTTGGCTCAAAAAGCACGTGCCATTGGTATCCATGTCATCATTGCCACTCAACGCCCTTCAACCAATGTCATCACTGGTTTGATTAAGAACAACTTCCCTTCACGTATTGCCTTCCGTGTAACTCAAATGGTGGACAGCCGTACCATCATTGACCGCCCTGGAGCAAATCAGTTGATTGGTCGTGGTGATATGTTGATTATGTTGAACAATGAAATCACACGTGTGCAATGCGCATTTGTCGATACCCCTGAGGTGGAAGCCATTACTAAATACATCAGCAACCAAATCGGTTACGACCACGCCTACGAACTTCCTGAATATGAAGGCAACGAAGGCGGTGGCAACGGAGGTAACGGAAGTATGGGTAGTGTTTCTGACCGTGACGAATTGTTCTGTGAAGCTGCTGAATTTATTGTAGGTGGCGGAAATACAGCATCTACATCTTCTATCCAACGTCGATTTTCCATCGGTTATCCTCGCGCAGGAAAAATTATGGACCAATTGGAAGCCGCAGGTATCGTAGGTCCAGCAACAGGTGGAAAGCCACGTCAAGTGCTTATTGACTTGTATCAGTTAAATCAATATTTGAACAAATAATCTATTCATTAATGAAGAAAATAATATTTTTCATCATAGCCCTACTCTCGATGTCCGTTCAGATGAATGCGGAGAACTCTGCCGATGCCTTTTTGAACAGCACCGTAAACTGCTATAAATCATCGAAAGGAATTTCAGCCAACTACATCATCACTGCCGCAGGCACACAAAGCAACGGCACGATTGCTATGAAAGGCGAAAAATTTCGTATGATTTCCGACGATGTAAAATGCTGGTTCAATGGCAAAATACAATGGAGCTATTCCCCTATGAGCGGTGAAGTGAACATCACAGAACCGACTCCCGAAGAATTGCAGATGATTAATCCTTATTCCATCATCAGCGGATTCCGCCACGGATTCAACGCTCGCATGCTCAAATCAGCCACCGCATCCAACCACGAAATCGAACTGTTGCCAAAGAACGCCAAACAAAGCGACTTGGCTTCCGTAAGATTGACCATTAACAAAAAGACATTGTTACCGAATAAAATAGTTTTTCTTTTGAAAGACAAAACGACAATGATGATTACCCTCAACAACTACAAGACTAATCAGAACTTGCCGAATTCCACCTTTGAATTCAATAGTGGCATGGTTCCCAAGGGCACTCCTGTTGTTGATATAAGATAAGAGAGCAATCAATAAAAATTATTATATATGAAAACAAAATGCTTAATCATAGGCTCAGGTCCTGCAGGATATACTGCAGCAATTTACGCAGCCAGAGCAAATCTTTCTCCGGTAGTGTTCGAAGGACAACAACCGGGTGGACAGTTGACAACAACTACTGAAATCGAAAACTTCCCGGGCTATCCAGAAGGAGTTACAGGTACTGACATGATGGACCAATTGCGCGAACAAGCTGAACGCTTTGGCACACAAATCATTCCTGACGTGATTACCAAAGTGGACTTTTCAAAAGCCCCTTATAAGGCAGTTGCAGACAACGGCGATGAAATTCTTGCCGATACCGTAATCATCGCAACAGGCGCATCAGCCAAATATCTTGGTCTTGACGATGAAACTAAATACGCAGGTATGGGCGTTTCTGCTTGTGCCACTTGCGACGGTTTCTTCTATCGTAAAAAAGTAGTGGCAGTGGTAGGTGGTGGTGACACAGCTTGCGAAGAAGCCAACTATTTGAGCAATTTGGCATCAAAAGTATATATGATTGTCCGTAAAGACTATTTACGTGCATCAAAAGTAATGCAAGAACGTGTATTGAACAATGAAAAGATTGAAGTATTGTTCAACACCAATACTGTAGGCTTATTTGGTGAAAATGGCGTTGAAGGTGCACACTTGGTACGTTTCAAAGGCACTGACAAAGAAGAATTGTTCGACATCAACATTGACGGTTTTTTCTTGGCTATCGGTCACAAACCAAATACTGAAGTATTCAAGGAATTCATCGAATTGGACGAACAAGGTTACATCAAGACAAACGGCATCACGACCGAGACTAATGTCCCAGGTGTATTTGCAGCAGGTGACGTAGCCGACCCTTCTTATCGCCAGGCCATCACATCAGCCGGCATGGGTTGTAAAGCAGCCATTGATGCTGAACGCTACATCACAGCGAATAATCTATAAACAGTTCAGTTATCTCATATTTTAGGCGGAATTAATTTTTTGACTTAATTCCGCCTATTTTTTTGACCATAAATGTAATCTGTTTCAAAACTTTTGCATAAATTGCAATCAATTTCCTAAATATATAAACTGAACCAACTATGGAAGCATGGCACATGTGGGCTATAGTAGCCCTTATCTTTCTAATTATCGAAATTTGTTCTACAGGTTTCGCTTGCTTTTGTATCGCATTAGGCTGTGTAGCATCTACTATTGCCGCAGTATTTACACCAAACCTAAAAATACAAATCATTGTATTTATTGTGGCGACACTGGCATCGATTATATTCATTCGCCCTGTGCTCAAAAAATTTATCTTCAAGAAAAGAGAGATTCTCACGAATGCAGACGCATTAATTGGACGTACAGCCGTAGTTTCAGAGGAAATTGACAACTTTAACAATACAGGTCGAATTGCCGTTGACGGAGACGACTGGAAAGCAGTTTCGGAAGACGGTAGAATTATCACTAAAGGCGAACACGTGAAAATCGTGTCAAGAGAAAGCATCATATTAACTGTAAAAAGACAATAAACTATGGGAACTCTTTTAGTTTTAGGCATTATTGCTTTTATTGCAATAGTGTATGTTTTGTATGGTTTAAAAATTATACCACAATCAGAAACAAAAATCGTAGAACGCTTAGGTAAATATGACCGCACACTTCCTTCGGGTATCAATTTCGTACTTCCCATCTTGGAACGCTGCCGCAGCATCACCACTCGCTACGAACGCGACTTCGGAAAAGGTTACGGAGTGAGAGCCGTTTATTCTGATACTGACAAAATCGACCTTCGTGAACAGGTTTACGACTTCCCAAAACAAAGCGTGATTACTAAAGATAACGTAACAACTTCTATCAACGCCTTATTGTATTTCCAAATTGTTGACCCAATAAAAGCCGTTTACGAAATCAACAACCTTCCAAATGCCATCGAAAAGTTAACACAAACCACATTGCGTAACGTCATCGGTGAATTGGAATTGGATGAAACATTGACTTCCCGCGACACCATCA
>JAHHQT010000059.1 GCA_020026215.1 Muribaculaceae bacterium | reverse complement strand
GAGGTGCAGCTAAGATAGAGTCACGGCAAAGGAAGTTGATCTTGATTTGCATTGGGTAACCCATCCAACCGAAGATATCAATGTTATCCCAACCTTCTTTAGAGTCGTCGCGAGGTGGGTAGTAGTTGATACGTACTTTGTGGTAGTAGTTAGTGTACAAGTCTGGTTGATTTTCAGGAACAAGGATTGATTCCAAAGTAGAAAGTTTACTTACTTCTTTAGTACGGAAGTTAGCAGGTTCGTCAAGAACAAGACCGTCACGGTTACCAAGAATGTTAGTTGAGAACCAACCTGATAGACCTAAGCAACGAGTACCGATGATAGGAGCGAAACCTGATTTAACCAATGTTTGACCTGTTTTGAAGTCTTTACCAGCGATAGGCATATTAGTTTTTTCTGCCAATTCCCACATTGCAGGGATATCAACTGTTGTGTTAGGAGCACCCATGATGAAAGGAGCACCTTCTGTCAAAGCAGCGTAAGCGTAGCACATAGATGGAGCGATGTGTTCGCGGTCGTCTGCTTTCATAGCAGCTTCCAAAGAAGCGATAGTAGCGTGAACTTTTTCGTCAACCGGAACATAGATTTCAGTTGATGCAGCCCAAAGAACTACGATACGAGAGCAATTGTTGGCAGCTTTGAAGTCGCGGATATCTTTGCGAATTGCTTCAACCATTTCCCAACGTGTTTTGCAATCTTTTACGTTGTCACCGTCAAGACGTTTAGCATAGTTTTTATCGAATGCAGCTTTCATCGGTTTGATGTTAAGCAATTCGTCTTTAACAGGGTTGATGTCTTTATCTTGAAGAACAGCAGCGTTAACGGCTGATTCATAGGCGTTAGCAGGATAAACATCCCAAGCACCGAATACGATATCGTTCAAGTTAGCCATTGGAACGATTTCGTTGTAGTGTAAGTATTTTTTGTCTGCGCCACGACCAACACGAATCTTGTCATATTGAGTCATTGAACCAACAGGTTTTGTCAAACCTTTACGAGTCATCAAAACACCTGTCATGAATGTGGTGCTAACTGCGCCAAGACCTACAACTAGGACACCGAGTTTGCCTTCAGCTTTTTTTACTTTACAATTTTCCATTTTAATGTTATTTCGTTAAATGTTATTTCTAATTTTTCGTCTTTTTATACGACGGGTCAAAAGTAAGCCCTTTTTCGAGATAATAAAATAAATTTTAAATAAATAATTGTCCCATTATGGCTAAATAATGGTAAAAACGGACTTACTTAGTTAATGTAATTTAATTAGTGACGTTTTTTAACGAAATAAGTTAAAATGTCTAAATAAGGCTGTTCTCAACTTCGCTCAATTTCTTGACGATATGAGGGTGTTCTACCAAGTCATCATCGTCAGTCCATCCCTTGCCTTTAACCCAAGCGACTTGACAGCCGATTGTTTCAGCAGGAACGATGTCTTTCTTATAGCTGTCGCCGATAACGATAACGTCTTTTGGTTCAAGGCCTAACGCTTCAACACCCAAGGCAAAAATGCGTGGATCCGGCTTTCTGATGCCTACAACGGCACTTTCAATGATTGATTTGAAGTATTTTCTTAAATCAAAGTTAGTCAATACTGTTTCGACATTGCCATAGAAGTTGCTGACCAATACCATTGGATATTTTGCATAGAGCTTTTCCAATGTAGGACGTGCTTCTTCGATGCAACTTTTTGCAAATTCATAGCAGTAGCGTGCTACGGCTTCACCCTTGACTTCGATGTCGTAATCGGCAGGAAGGATATTGTTGTCAATCAGATTTTGCAATTCGATTCTCATCTTGATGACAAGAAGGTCGTAGAAATTGTGCTCTGGAAGAATGTGCTTTACTCTTGCCAATTCCCTTTCAGCAAATACGTAGCAATCTCTGAATTGAAGTTTTGTTACGTTGATGTTTTCTTTTTGGTAACCTGCCCAGATGATTTCACTCCAGTGGTCGCCGTGGCAGTCGATTGTACC
This sequence comes from Muribaculaceae bacterium, assembly GCA_020026215.1. Taxonomy (GTDB): domain Bacteria; phylum Bacteroidota; class Bacteroidia; order Bacteroidales; family Muribaculaceae; genus Limisoma. The sequence continues at coordinate 9,684 of JAHHQT010000059.1, read as the reverse complement.
GCCGTAATCAAAGATTATACCTTTAACATTAATACGTTCCATTTTCTATGTCTTTAGCAAATTTTTTACAAATACTTTCGTGGCGGCACACCATATATATAAGCATGATGTTTAGAACTGTCAATTCAAATGCAAAATACAACCAAGGCATTTGTAGGAATAGGGAGATGAACAATGCAATCACACGTGTATTGAATGAAAGCATGTTTGTATATTTCATTAAAGGTTTGCTCTTTACTCGGAAATCGTCACGGAATTTTTGAGAAATTTCTTCACCGAATTTAGCTTTCAAGGCTTTGCGCAATACTTGCATTTTTGGAGTGCGGCTTTCTTGTGCAGCTGTGTAGTTGCTGTAGAAGAACATGGTGATTTTCTTCCATACATTGCCTTTCCAAGGCAAAGCCTTTAGGTTTTCTCTTACTACACTGGCGGTATCCAATTCACTGCCTTCCTTGCCTTTCAAGAAAAATAGGTGGAAGTTGCGGTAGTAGTCAGCTTGAGCTGCCTGAACTCCATGGAAGAATCCTGCCACAATGGCAATAACCCAAATCAACCATACATGGCTGCCGAAGAATTCGCTGGTTACAGCTTCGCGTAAACAGATGGCAACGTAGATGGTGAAGAACCAGATGTCACCGCTTACACCGTCCAAGATACGGCCGATGCGTGAATATTGTTTGGTCATACGTGCTAATTGTCCGTCTGCACTGTCGAATGAGTTTGCCCAAATCAACAATAGCATACCGATTACATTCAACCAAAGGTCGTTGTAGTAGAACATGATGCCTGCACCAATTCCCAAGAAAATGGAAGCAATGGTGATTGCATTAGGTTTGATGCCGAGTTTGGCAGACAATACAGCCCACATGAATCCGATAGGGCGATAGAACATCAAGTCAATGGGTTCTTCTGTGTCCATTGACTTCAAGGTATCCTTGAATTTGATTTCCTGATTGTTTATTTTCATTATTTTTTTTCGTTAAGTTGGTTTTGTTTGGCCTTGATGGCATTAAGAATACATTTTGCAAGGAATGGAGCTGCTTCGTTACGACAAGGGGCAAAACTTGGCCAGTCGTTGAAGTCAATGATTCTGATACTGCCATCCGGTGATACGATACAGTCGCCACCATATACTTTTACATCCAATACTTCGGCTGCCTTGTGGCAGATGTTCTTCAAATATTCAATGTCAAAGTCAATGCCTTTTGATTTGCCGTTGATGGCTTCCAATCCATATTTGCTGTGACCTTCGTCAAATGGGTAGAACCAGTAGAAGAAAGGAGAATCTGTCATGCCGTAGAATTTAATCAAGTCGCCGACCAGGTGACGATTGATTACGGCACGATGAATACCACGGTAGAAATATTCCTGCAATACTTCCTGTGCTTCTTCAGCATGGCGGACGTAGCTCACATCTTCCTTGTGCATTGCGTGGAAGTCACCGCGTTTGATCCAGCAGTTATTGATTTTAGCTTTTTTTAGTTCGTCGATAACAGCTTCGTTGGTATTGACCATGATGCTGTCAGGATAAGGGATATTGTTGGCAATCAATAGGCGAGTCATACGTTCTCTTGTACAGTTTTCGATACCGTAGCCTGAGTTAATGACGATGCAGCCTTCATCTTCCAACTTTTGAAGAAGGTGAATAGACTTTTGTTCACGGCACATATTAATGATGATGCGTTCTTTAACTTTGCCGTTGATGAATTGATCTTCACTGTAAATGTTCACCGTACAACCGCGTTTTCTTAGTTGTTCTGCAGTGGCATTGAAAATTGCGGCATCGTTGCCTATGTGGTTTGGTGAATAAGCACCGGCTCTCATGATACCGGCTATAACAAAATCAGCCATTTTATTCTATTCTGTATTATTAATCTAAACTATTGATAAATTCTACTGCTTTGCGAATGTCGTCTGCGTGGTCAACATCCAAAATCTTGCCCATTGGGTAGGCTTTCAATTTCAAGCCTTCTGCAACCAATGCACGTTGGAAATTACGCATTCTTGAAACACCTTCGTCCATACATTTTTCAAGCACTTTGATTGCTTTTTCATTCAAGGCATAAATACCGCCGGAAATGAAACGCACACCGTCGAAACGGTTGTCGCAGAATGCTGTGATTTCAAGATTCTCATCTGTATCAATGTATAGAGGCTTTTCGTCATCAATGAATGATGTTACAGCCATCATGCCGTCGTGTTCGGTGTCGGCTTCCATAGCATCAATATATTTTTTGAAGTCCTGTTCGCGGAAAATGGTATCTACTGTAGTCAGACAGAATTTTCCCGGGCGCATCACTCTTGACAATTCATAGAAACTATGCATGGAGCTTGGAGTGGATTTCACCACCAAATTGAAAGGAATGTCCAATTTTAAACTTTCCAAGTATTCGCGTACTTCTGTCATTTGTTCGTTTACAATGATTGAAATGCTTTCAGCGTTGCAACGTCTGAATAGGTTAATTAATCTGCCAATCATTGGTTCTCCGTTAAGTTCAACTAATGGTTTGGGTTTCGCCACACCTTCCTGTGCAAGGCGTGAGCCTTCTCCTGCTGCGATTATTGCGTAGTTCATAATGTCTGTTTTGAGCGATTAGTTATTTAGAATTTCAGGGGTGTCGTTGTCGTCTTTAGTCAAGTCGAGAACTTCCTTGTCACCACTCTTGTCGAAGTATTGCTTGCGAAGTGGATGACGGTGCATAGCGTAGTATGCATTTCTTGAACGGAAGAAGTCAAGAGCCTTGTAGATGGCTGTTCTGAACGATGATTCGTCAGCTACCCCTTGTCCTGCGATGTCATATCCTGTACCGTGGTCAGGTGATGTACGGATGAATGGAAGACCTGCTGTGAAGTTCACGCCGCTTTCCATTGCGATAGTCTTGAATGGTGCCAAACCTTGGTCGTGGTACATTGCCAATACACCGTCGAAATGTTTGTATTGTTCACTTCCGAAAAATCCGTCCGCTGCATACGGGCCGAAACAGTAAATTTTGTTGGCATAGGCTTTGTCAATGGCAGGGGTGATGATTTCTTTTTCTTCATTGCCCAACATGCCGTTTTCTCCAGCATGAGGGTTGAGTGCCAAGACTGCGATACGAGGATTGATAATATTGAAATCCTTTTTGAGGGATTCGTTGAAAATTTCAAGTTTTTCGATAATTGTCTCTTCTGTGATGGCTGAAGAGATTTGAGAGATAGGCAGGTGGGTAGTGACTAATGCCACACGCAAATCATCGTTGCAAAGAATCATCAATGATTTGTTACCGTTGCCTATAGCTGATTCCAAATATTCTGTATGACCAGGGAAGTGGAAATCTTCACTTTGAATAGAATCTTTGTTGATAGGGGCTGTAACCAAAACGTCAATCAAGCCTTCGTTAAGGTCTTTGGTTGCACGTTCCAATGATGCGAATGCGGCTTTACCTGCGATAGGAGTTGCGTTGCCAAGCTCTATTTTGATTTCGCCATCCAAAACTTCAATTAGGTTATTCATGTTGTCGGCTGCTTCAGCGGCACTTTTTACCATGTTGAAGTTCACGCTTTGCATATTCAATGCCTTGCGGTGATAGGCGAGTGCTTTAGATGATCCATAAACAACCGGTGTACAAAGTTCAAGCATGCGAGGTTCGCTAAGTGTTTTCAAAATCACTTCGTAGCCGATTCCGTTTGTATCTCCGTGGGTAATTCCCACTTTGATTTTTCTATTATGATCCATTTTGTAAATTTCGTATAAGTTATAATCTACAAAGTTACGAAATAATTCTGAATGTGCAGTAACGTTTTTGGGTGTAGTTCGTTGTCAATCTTTGATGGACATTATTTTAAATTAGAGGGTTGCAAGATTTTCAGAGGCATGAAAATAAATATGGCTGACTGTCGGTTGCGATAATCAGCCATATTGAATATTTGAGAAGTTCAATACTATTTGTTTTGAACTAAATCAAGCATTTTTTGGTAAGCAGCACTTAGGCTGTCAGCATCTTTACCACCGGCTTGTGCGAATTGAGGTTGACCACCGCCACCGCCTTTGATAGCTTTTGCGGCTTCACGGACGATATTGGATGCGTTCAAACCTGATTTAACCAAGTCTTCAGTGACCAAAACTGTAAGCAATGGTTTCTGTTCGTTGACTGTGGCTGCAAGGAACACTGTATTTTCCGGTGATTTTTCACGAACTTGGAAAGCAACGCCTTTCACTACTTCAGGGATACGGATACCGCGAAGTGAGTAGATGTTGATGCCGTTTTCTACAGTACCATTTGCAAGCAATTGTTCTGTGATGTTATTGATACGTTCTTGAACCATTTCTTCTGCGTCTTTCTTCAAGTCAGCGTTTTCGCTGATAGTCTTTCTGACAGCTTGAAGGATGTTGGATGCGTGAAGTAAAGAACCGATTTCGTCAAGAGTATCTTTCAATTCATATAGTGCCTGTTCAACAGCTTCGCCAGTAATAGCTTCGATACGACGGATACCTGCTGCAATACTGCTTTCTGATACAATCTTAATCATACCGATGTTACCAGTGTTGGCAACGTGAGTACCACCACAAAGTTCTACGCTACTGCCATATTTGATGACACGTACTTCTTCTCCGTATTTTTCACCGAATAATGCCATTGCTCCCAAAGCCTTGGCTTCTGCGATAGGCATATTTCTGTGTTCTTCCAAGCAGATAGCTTCGCGAACTTTGAGGTTAGCCAAGTGCTCTACTTTTCTGATTTCTTCTTCAGTCATCTTTTGGAAGTGAGAGAAGTCGAAACGAAGGATGTTAGGAGATACGAAAGAACCTTTTTGTTCAACGTGTGTTCCCAACACTTCGCGTAATGCTTCGTGTAGCAAGTGTGTTGCTGAGTGGTTTGCTGCAGTTTTCTTGCGAGCTTCAACGTTGATTTCGGCAGTGAAGATGGCGTTTACGTCGCTTGGCAATTTCTTTGACAAGTGGACAGCAAGGTTGTTTTCGCGTTTAGTGTCGAAGATTTCGATGACTTCATCACCGCATTTCAAAACACCTGTATCACCAACTTGACCACCCATTTCACCATAGAACGGAGTTTTAGCCAATACGATTTGGTAGTATTCTGTATTTTTTTGTTTTACCTTGCGGTAACGTAGAATTGTAGTTTCAACAGAGAATTCATCGTAACCAACAAATTCTTCTTCGCCTTCGTTCAATGTAACCCAGTCTGTTGCTTCGATGGAAGCAGCGTTGCGGGCACGTTGTTTTTGTTTGTCCATTTCAGCGTTGAACTCTTTGACGTCAACTTCCAATTCGTTTTCCTTCAAGATAAGTTCTGTCAAGTCCAATGGGAAACCGTAAGTGTCATAAAGTACGAATGCTTCCTTGCCTGAAATGGCTTTTTTGTTTTCAGCCTTAGTATCAGCGATGATTTTTTCCAACATCTTGATACCTGTTTCCAAAGTACGCAAGAATGATTCTTCTTCTTCCTTGATGACTTTCTTGATTAAGTCAGCTTGAGAAACCAATTCAGGATATGCGTGACCCATAGATTCAATCAAAGTGTCAACAATGCGATACAAGAAGGCTTGTTTTTGATCAAGGAAAGTATAGGCGTAACGTACTGCACGACGCAAGATACGACGGATTACATAACCTGCTTTTGCATTTGAAGGCAATTGTGAGTCTGCGATGGAGAATGAAATGGTACGAACGTGGTCTGCAATTACACGCATTGCAATATCAGTGCGGTTGTCCTTGCCATAAGTTTTGCCTGACAATTGACCGATTTTTGACAACAATGGTTGGAAAACATCAGTGTCGTAGTTGGATGTTTTGCCTTGCAAAGCCATACATAGACGTTCGAATCCCATACCTGTATCGATTACTTTTGCAGGAAGTGGTTCCAATGAGCCGTCGGCTTTGTGGTTATATTGCATGAATACGAGGTTCCAGATTTCAATCACTTGTGGGTGGCTTTCGTTCACCAATTCACGACCGTCTTTTTCTGCTCTTTCAGCATCGCTACGAAGGTCGATGTGGATTTCTGAACAAGGGCCGCAAGGTCCAGTATCACCCATTTCCCAGAAATTGTCTTTGCGGTTACCGTTGATGATATGATCTTTTGGAAGATGTTTTTCCCAGTATTCAGCCGCTTCATTATCACGTTCCAAACCATCAGGAGCATAACCTTCAAACACTGTCGCGTAAAGGCGTTCCGGATTAAGTTTCAAAACATCAACAAGATATTCCCAAGCCCAGTCAATGGCTTCTTTTTTGAAATAGTCACCAAAAGACCAGTTGCCAAGCATTTCAAACATGGTGTGGTGGTAAGTGTCCAAACCAACTTCTTCCAAGTCGTTGTGCTTACCGCTGACACGCAAACATTTTTGAGAGTCGGCTACTCTTTTATATTTTGCAGGTACATTACCCAAGATAATATCCTTGAATTGGTTCATGCCTGCATTCGTAAACATCAAAGTTGGGTCATCTTTGATAACCATTGGTGCAGAAGGAACGATTTGGTGTCCTTTGCTTTTAAAGAATTCCTTGAAGGATTCTCTAATTTCGTTTGCTGAATACATATTATATTGAATTTATTCTATATCCGTGATTTATTTTATTGGTTGAAGGTAATTTTCTTACTTTCAAACTGCAAAAATACAGTTTTTATATTATTTTTGCAAAATAAGATAGTATAACCTGTAATTTTAAACCATCTAAATGAAAACTACAGAAAAAAAGTTTTACAAAATTGGTGAAATTTCCAAGATTTTGGACTTGCCATGTTCCACTTTGCGTTTTTGGGAAAAAGAGCTATCTATTTTACACCCAATGCGTAATGCGAAAAATACTCGTTATTACACTCTCGATGATTTGGAACATTTGAAAATGATTCATTTCTTAGTCAAAGAGCGTGGTTTAAAGTTGGCGGCAGCAGAAAAGCAAATTAAGAAGAACCGTCGTAACGTGTCAAAGGTCCACGATGTCACCGAGCGTCTTCGTGAGGTGCGAGAAGAACTTCTTCAGTTGTCTGAAGCCTTGAACCAGATTCCGTAGTATTTTTTTTACATAAACGACAGAGACCAATCGAAATTCAACTTACGATTGGTCTCTGTTTGTTTTATATCGTTTTTTTCACTTAGTCAATAAAACGTTTTGTCAAGTTGCCGAATTCGTCAATACGGCGGTCACGCAGGAACGGCCACCAGCGGCGTACTTGCTCTGAACGAGCCAAATCGACTTCGATAATGTCGGTTGTTTCTTGGTCACAAGGTGCTTTGTAAAGAAATTCGCCTTGCGGGCCTGCGACGAAACTGCTACCCCAGAATAGAATTCCGTTGGTTTGTTCTGATGGGTCAAGTTCCAAGCCAACACGGTTGACCGTGATGACAGGAAGTCCGTTTGCGACAGCATGACCGCGTTGAACAGTAATCCATGCTTCGCGTTGACGTTCTTTTTCGTCGTCTGTATCTGTACTTTCCCAACCGATGGCAGTAGGGTAGATGAGCATATCCGCACCCTTCAATGCCATTAGGCGTGCTGCTTCTGGATACCATTGGTCCCAGCAGACCAATACGCCCAATTTGCCAACTGAAGTCTGTATCGGTTCGAATCCCAAATCGCCTGGTGTGAAATAGAATTTTTCGTAGTAGGCAGGGTCGTCAGGAATGTGCATCTTGCGGAATTTACCAGCCATAGAACCGTCTTTTTCAAATACTACAGCTGTGTTGTGATAAAGTCCCGGAGCTCGTTTTTCGAACAATGAAGTAACCAAAACGATGCCGGCTTCTTTTGCCACTTGGCTGTAAAATTCTGTAGCTTCGCCAGGAATAGGCAATGCCAAGTCGAAATTGTCAGTGCTTTCAATTTGACAAAAATATAGAGAGTCGTGCAACTCTTGAAGTACCACCAATTCAGCACCGTCTTTCGCCAATTTTAGAATTTTGGCTTTTAGATTTTCTCTGTTTTGGGCTACGTCTGAGCTGTTGGACTGTTGTATGATTCCTACTTTCAATTTCTTTTCCATTATTTCAAATTTAAAGAGTTTTCAGGAATTTGCATGGTAACGCAGTGCAGTGAACCGTGTTGCTTAATCAATGCGTTGCAGTCAATTCCTTGAATTTTGTAGTTCGGGAACACTCTTGCGAAAACGCTCAAAGCCTTTTCGTCATATTCTGGTTGATTGTAAATTGGAACAAGTACGAATCCGTTGCCGATTAAGAAGTTTGCGTAAGTGGCTGGAAGTCTCAATCCGTCTTCATCGTAAATGGCTTCAGGCAATGGAACTTCTTCCAAAGTGAATTTTTCGCCTTTATGGTTGGTGAATGTATCCAATTGCGCTTTCATTTGGTTGAGCGCTTCGAAATGTTCGTCGTCTTTTCTGTCTGTACAAGTATAGATGATGGTATTGTTTGGAGCTAAACGGGCCAAGGTGTCCACGTGGCTGTCTGTGTCGTCACCGGCAAGATAGCCGTGGTCGAGCCATAGCACTTTTTCTGCACCGAAAGCGTTGCACACATACGCATCGATTTCTTCTTTTGAGCTTCCTCCGCAGTGGTAAGGATAGTGCCTTCACCGTCGCTTTCAATAGAGCCGCCTTCCAATGCGAAATTCAGATGATTGCAATATTCGCCATTGAAAATGTGATACTTGTTGAAAAGTTTAGTATTGATAAGATTGTCCAAATCAGCGGCAAATTTCAGACCCCAACCATTGAATTTGAAGTCGTTGATTCTGGCTGTTTGATTATTGAATGTGATGATGGGACACATATCGCGTGCCCAAGTATCATTTGTTGCGATTTCTACAAATTGTAGCTTTGATGAATCAAGGTCGCTTAACTCCTTTTGTGTTTCTCCCACATTCGGAGTAATGATAATCAGCATTTCACCGTTGTTTACAATAGCTTTTGCTATGTTGTGAAAACATAGTTTAACCTCTTCGAGCATATAAGCCCAATCAGTATCAGGGTGTGGCCACGCCATCATTACGGCGTCTTGTCTTTCCCACTCTGCAGGCAATCTGTTCATTTCGTACTCAATAAAATTAATTGTTAAGTTTCGAGTACAAAATTAATTATAAAATATGAAATTTCAATATTTCATCAGTCAGGAATTACTCATCGAAGTCAGAGAGCGCGTCGTAAATCGATTCTTGGTCGTCGAGAAACTCGTGACAGTAGTCCTCAAACGCATAACGTTCCTTGTATCCCATTTCTTCGCACCATGATTTGAATTCTTCTTTAAGGATTTCGTCTTCGTTGATTTGACGTTTAAATTCGCTTTCTGCTATGTCGATGGTCCCAAATTGAGATAAAAGGTCTTGAATTAAATTAGGGATGTCAATCATAATATTACTCGTTTAACTATTCAAATATAATGAATGTTTTTGAATAAGCTATAAATCTCAGGTTAAAAAAAATATAAGAGAAACGAAGGAATACGAAAAAACTCGTATCCCTTCGTTTAATTTTATGTTATGTAAAGAAATTATTCAGAAACAACTTCGAAAGGAATTTCTACAGAAACTTCTTTGTGTAGTTTCAAAGTAGCTGTGTAGCTACCAACTTCTTTAACTGCGTCTTTGATGTAAATGACTTTACGGTCAATGTTGTGACCCAATTTTTCCAAAGCTTCAGCGATGTGGATGCTGTTAACAGAACCGAAAATAGTACCTGTTGAGCTTGTTTTTGCACCGATAGTCAAAGTTACGTCTTTCAATGATTC
>JAHHQT010000006.1 GCA_020026215.1 Muribaculaceae bacterium | reverse complement strand
GAGATACTGTGCTTGAACAATATCTCGCAAGAATGGGCTTTTTAAGGGACGACTACCTAACAATATGATTAACCCCTCGCATGGTAAAACTTGTGAGGGGTTATTTGTTTTATATTGTATTCAATTTCCTTATCCTTTTAAAAGTTCAATAAAATCCAATGCGTCATCGGGAAGTTTGTATTCCAATTTCTCATTGTCTCTCAATTCTGTAAGCAATTTTCCCAAAAGATTAGAACCTGTATAGTTGCCATCAACTAATTTTGTTCCCCAAGCATTTGCTTCTTTGCAACGGAATATAGATTGGTCATCAATGATGAACAGTCCTTTGCTTCTATTCAGCTCGTTTCTGAATTCTTTACATTGTTCATATTTTACCATTAGGCAATATTTCATTGCATCAATGAAATAGCTGCCCCAATCCTTTCGTTGAAAGCCTTCTTTGATATAGTGTTTGGCTCTTATTCTTAGTTTCTGATTGGTTAAAGTGTGTAGCTCTTCCAAAACTCCTTTGTCCTGAAATTGCATCATTTGAAAGAACTGTTCAGAGCAATAGAACTCTACACCCTTTACAGTCAATGGCGTTTTACTTAAATTGCTCAAAATTCCCCATTTGTCTTTTACCTTACCGACACAAGCACATTGCTCGGCAGGATGTGTTTCGATTTTGTTCCAATATTGGGGATAAAAGTCTTTGATATATTGGACTATATGTATGGTTCCTCTGGGATATTCATCCATCATAATATTAGTTTTTCGCTATGCAAATATAGCATTTACGTGCGCATTCTATCTGTGTTTATTGCGCTTTTTCTGTTATTGGGATTATCTTTTTGAAGATAAATATCATTACTGTTGTGATGGTCATGATGGCAACAGGGTAGAGGTAATTGTGGATGTCGTAGGGAAGGCTGATATGGTTGTAGAGAAGGTCAATGATGTACATTACCCCGAAATGATAAATGTAGATGTTGGAACTATATTTTTGTCCGATATGGCCAAACGATTTGAAGCCTATTTGGGGGTGTCTTACGGCGATAAGGAAAATATAGAGGCATAGTGGGGCTGTGAGCAAGAAATGGTCTCTTGCATCACGCAAATCGCTGATAGCATAGATGTATTCTTCTGCCATCAACAAAATGAGCAGTCCAACTAATATTATCAGGCTTTTCCTAAAGGTTGTTGTAGATGCAATGAGTTTTTCCTTATGCTGGAAAATGGCAATACCGAAGATGAAATAGGGCAGTCCTGTCAATAGGAAATTGCGATAGTAAATCATGTGGAGAAATGAACTCAAGACATAATTGACCGCAATAAGAGCCAAGGCGATTTTCCAGTTGTCCTTATGGAAGACAAATTTAGGGAATTTGTCAGCGATAATCAGCACATAAATCATGGCGTAGAGATACCATAGATGCGATGCCAAAGGGGTGGCGTTCAAGAGTGCCCAGTTCAGAATGTCGCTGGAAGATACCGATGGCAATTCCGTGAAAAAGAGACAGACATAGAAGATTGTTGCAATCGCAGTCAATTTCAATATCTTGCTGAAATAGGGCTTGCTTTTTCCTTTGGCGACAATGGTAGAATAATAGTATCCCGAAATCATAAAGAAAAGGGGTACTGCCAATCGCGTGATTGCCAATATATAGTTGGTATTCGGGTGTAAATCCTCTTTAATTTGTGAATGGATATAAATTACACCTAAGCAGGCGACAGCCTTTATCGTATCTAGTGCTAAATTGCGAGTCATCTATTTTGTGGTATTTGTGCAAAATTAGTAAATTTTGTCTTAATATCATCCAGATACAAAAAAACTCCCATAACTCAGAGAGTTACGGGAGTTTGGTATTTTGATAAGTAAGTGATTACTTGTTCAAAGCAGTTGCAACGTCAACAGCACAAGCTACTGAGCAACCTACCATAGGGTTGTTACCAATTCCAAGGAATCCCATCATTTCTACGTGAGCAGGAACTGATGATGAACCAGCGAATTGAGCATCAGAGTGCATACGACCCATAGTATCTGTCATACCGTAAGAGGCAGGACCTGCAGCCATGTTATCTGGGTGAAGTGTACGACCTGTACCACCACCTGAAGCTACAGAGAAGTAAGGTTTACCTGCCAATGTACGTTCTTTTTTGTATGTACCAGCAACTGGGTGTTGGAAACGAGTTGGGTTAGTTGAGTTACCTGTGATAGAAACGTCAACGCCTTCTTTCCACATGATAGCAACACCTTCACGAACGTCGTCAGCACCGTAGCATTTTACTTTAGCACGAGGACCGTTTGAGAACGGAGTTTCTTTTACTACTTTCAATTCACCTGTGAAGTAGTCGAATTCAGTTTGAACGTAAGTGAAACCGTTGATACGAGAGATAATCATAGCGGCGTCTTTACCAAGACCGTTAAGGATTACACGTAGAGGTTCTTTACGTACTTTGTCTGCTTTAGCAGCAATTTTGATTGCACCTTCAGCAGCAGCGAATGATTCGTGACCTGCCAAGAATGCGAAACATTTTGTTTCTTCGCGAAGCAAACGAGCAGCAAGGTTACCGTGACCCAAACCTACTTTACGATCGTCAGCAACTGATCCAGGGATACAGAATGATTGCAAACCGATACCGATTGCTTCAGCAGCGTCAGCAGCGTTTTTGCATCCTTTTTTGATTGCGATTGCGCAACCTACTACGTATGCCCATTTTGCATTTTCGAAACAGATAGGTTGAGTTTCCTCACATGTTTTATAAGGGTCGATACTAGCAGCATCACAAATAGCGTTAGCTTCTTCAATATCTTTAATACCGTTTTCGTTCAAAGCAGCAAGAATTTGCTTCATACGACGGTCTTGACTTTCAAATTTAACTTCTCTAATCATAACTCTTATTCTTTACGTGGGTCAATATATTTAGCTGCTTCAGCGAAACGTCCGTAAGTACCTTTAGCTTTTTCCATAGCAGTATTTGCGTCTTCGCCGTTTTTAATCATCTCCATCATTTTACCCAAGTGGATAAATTCGTAACCGATGACTTGGTTTTCTTCGTCAAGAGCCATGCGAGTGCAATAGCCTTCAGCCATTTCAAGGTAACGAGTACCAGTCTTAGTTGTACCGAACATAGTACCTACTTGGCTGCGAAGACCTTTACCAAGGTCTTCCATAGAAGCACCTACAGGAAGTCCACCTTCAGAGAAAGCAGATTGTGTACGACCATAAACAATTTGAAGGAATAATTCGCGCATTGCAGTATTGATAGCATCGCAAACTAAGTCAGTATTCAAAGCTTCAAGAAGAGTTTTGCCCGGAAGGATTTCAGATGCCATAGCAGCAGAGTGAGTCATACCTGAGCAACCGATTGTTTCAACCAAAGCTTCTTGGATAATACCTTCTTTGACATTTAAAGTCAATTTACATGCACCTTGTTGAGGAGCACACCATCCAATACCGTGGGTCAAGCCACTAATGTCTTTGATTTCTTTAGAACGCACCCATTTGCCTTCTTCAGGAATAGGAGCGGAAGGATGGTTAGCACCCTTCTTTACACAGCACATTTGCTGTACTTCATGAGTGTAAATCATAACGCGTTTGTTTAATAGTGTTCAAAAAGTGATTTTTGTTGTTTTTTTCTGGTACAAAGATAGTGAATGATGAGGCAAATAGAAAAGAAAAAATGTTATTTTTTGGAAATGGGGCTGATTTAGGGCTTTATAAAGAGCATGATTATCAGCGAAATGCGTATAGATTTACAGACGCAATTCATAATAAGTGTATATAAAAAAGAATCAATCGCAAGAAAATGCAATTGATTCTTTTATATTGTTAATTTAAGTTAATTATTAGAATGCTGAAGCCTTCAGTTTTAGACCTACCAATTCATGTAGTCCAAACAATAGATTCATGTTGTGTACGGCTTGTCCTGCTGCTCCTTTCACCAAATTGTCAATGGCAGAGATAATGATGAGTTTGTTATTCTCTTTTGTCAAATAAATCACGCATCGGTTTGTGTTTGTCACATCGTTTAGATTCGGTATTCTGTCAATGATAAAAGTGAAATTGTGGTCATCGTAATAATCGTTGTACAATTTCTTCAATTCGTCCAATTCAATAGGGCAGTCCAAATAGGCTGTAAAGTAAGTTCCTCGTGCGAAATCGCCCACGAAAGTCATCAATTTAATTTCCCTGTTGAAACTACTCTGCAATGAAGCTATCACTTTGCGAATTTCTTCGGTTTGCGGATTGCATAGCGGTTTGAAAACGGTGATGTTGTTGGTTTTTAATGCCAATGATTCCGATTCGTCGAATTCGGAATATCCCATTACCACGTTCATGTTGATATTGCTGTTGAGCAATAGGTTTTTTGCCAGTGGAAGCAAAGCCAGTTCAGCTGCCGTAGCCACTGCGCTCGGATTGCTTACACGTTGTCCGCGATTCAAGTAACGGCGGTTCATTTCCGGGAGTCCGTAAACGAAACCATCACCTTCCGTAAATTGGAAATCGCCCGACAGGTCGATAATTTTCAATGATTCAGGAACTTCATGAGTGCTCATAAATTCAGCAGCCTCCCCTTTATCCACACTCAAAAATAGCACATTGATATTTTCGATGTCCATTTTGTCTGTGAAAACAAGGTCTGTGCTGCCAATCAAGCCTTGGTAAATTTCGCTTACTTGTTTTCCTGCGTGCTTTGCATTATGAAGCCATTTGATGTCAACATCCGGGTGATTCAATAATATTCTTATCAATTCACCGGTTCTGTATCCGTCGGTACTCAATATGCCTGTTTTTATCATCTTTGTAGTTTATAAATTTGTTGAATCTTTTCTCTTAAATGATTACACTGTTAACCGGAATGAAACGTTGTAGAACTTGCATGGCTTCGTCGTGAGTGACATCTTCGCGCAAAACGGCAAAAATGGTATCAGCACCTGCAATGGTTCCCAATATTTCAGGAGGACGACTCATGTCAATGTCGTAGGCCAAACCTCCGGCATATCCGTTGCGAGTCTTGATTACTGCTATGTGTCCCGAGAAAGTCAAAGAAACAAAACCTACAGAATTATTAGGATTTGTCGGTCCTTGATTTACTACGAGCATGGTGTCGGTTACATCATTGCTGTTTGGTACAATGTAGATGTAATCGCCTTTGTCTGTTGCAACTTTTGTGACGCGAAGTTTTTTCAAGTCGCGTGACAATGTTGCTTGGGTTACGTTAAACCCTTTTTCTGCTAATAATTTAACGAGCTCTTCTTGGCATCCAACGCTTCTTGTTTTTATAATTTCAAGAATAAACTGTAAACGTGATTTCTTATTTTTCATAATTTAATAGATCTTAAATTCTATTAGTGTCAACTTTG
The DNA here is from genome assembly GCA_020026215.1 of Muribaculaceae bacterium. Lineage (GTDB taxonomy): Bacteria > Bacteroidota > Bacteroidia > Bacteroidales > Muribaculaceae > Limisoma. The sequence continues at coordinate 37,885 of JAHHQT010000006.1, read as the reverse complement.
GTCGTATCAGAATTATTATGCAAATATATAACTAAAAATTAGTTATACAAGATTTTATTGAAATATTTGCATTAACACTCCTTAAAATTTAATTTTAATCATCTTATTTCTAAATATTTCCTTTGTTAACGTGTTTTTCGCACTTCTTAAAATTAGGAATATATGAGATGCTTTTTGGGATAAAAATAGCGAATATGATTTTATTTTGTACCGAAAGTGATGTATAAGAATGAATGTATTTCTTGTTTTCACGCATATTCTTGTGGCAAGTTTTGAGGAAAAAATCTGCCATTTTCATCTAATTCAGACATAAATGAAGTCTTTTGGGTTATTTTTTAGCAGTTTGCCTCATGCGCTATGTGGGTCGGTCTTCGTATCTTTGTGTGGATAGAAATACTGGAAAGATGAAGAAATTGAAATTCCTTTTCAAAATATTGAAGACTACCGGACTATGGCATTTGATTATGGGGTTTGTATCGTTCTTCCTATTGTCGGGACTGATTATCTGCTTTGTTGAACCGACAATCGACAATTACGGTGATGCGTTGTGGTATTTGTTTGTTTCGTTCACCACCATCGGTTATGGGGACTTTGCCGCTCAGAATATCATAGGAAGGGCAGTGACTGTCGTTGTCTCGCTTTACGGCATTCTAATTGTGGCATTTATCCCTGCCGTGATTTTAAGCTATATAACAGAAGTCAGCAAGAATCATGCGGAGAAATCGCTGATGGAGTTACTTGACAAGCTGGAGAGGCTGCCCGAGTTGAGCCGTGAGGAGCTTGAAGAAATATCGCGAAAAGTGAAGGATATAAAAAAAGAGTTGTAGAAAAACAACTCTTTTTTTGTATCGTCATATCTTTTGTATCCTATTCAAATCTCCAGATGATGGTACCCATTTTGTCACCGGAGGCATTTTTCGGCACTGAGAAGCGTGAATTCTTTGACGCCTGTTCGCAAGACTTGCGCACTGCCTTTGATGCAGCGGCAGAGCCCGAGCCCTTCAGATAGTGAGCCTCTACAACTTTGCCTGTAGCATCAACTCTGACTTTGATGACGACTTCACCATCGAAACCGCTTGACGGGCGTGCCCAGCTTGACAGTGTATAGCCGACACCGAGGGTGTGTCCCGGTTGTCCTGACAATGCACCATGAGTTTCGTTGCCTTCGGGAGATCCGCTTTTGCCTTCTCCGCCCGATTTTTTGCCAAACGCATTCTTGATGCTGCTTTTGATTTTACGGCTTTCCTCTTCTTTGCGCTGTTTTTCCTTTTTGATTCGTTCCTGTTCAGCCAATTCCTCTTTGGTAGGACCAGATTGCTTTTTAGGCTTTTTCAATGCCGATTCTTCGTTGGTGGAAACCAATTGTGAACCTTCGCCTGCCTCGCCCAGATTTTCTTCGGCATCTCCTTCGGGAGTCTGCTTGCTGTTGGTTTGTGAGGCTACGTCCTTACTGTTACGGTTTGGAACAGGCATATCACCCAAAACTACATATTCGCCCCCGAACGTAATGTCGGTCATCATCGGTTTGGGTTCAACTTCTTCTATTGGGGTGGACTTTAAGAAACTAAAAACCATAACCAAGATTACACCGATATGGAATAGCAGTGCAACAATGATGGCGATGATTTTATATTTTTTGTTGTTGTCCATTGAATTATTCTTCGATAGGAATCATTTGTTCGGCAGCTGTAGCCGCTTCTTCAATGCGTCGGTCATTGACCGATGACGGTTTTGTGGCAAGTACCATTTTCAGGTTGTGTCGTGCCGTTAAATCAAGAACTTCGACGATTTTTCCGTAAGGCACGGATTCGTCTGCATATAAAGCAATGAATTGTGTAGAATCTTGTTGTTGTGTCAATTGAAGAAATGTCAATAATTGGTGTTCTTCAATTGGTTCCGGTTGGGTTTCGCCAAACGAAGCATAGAGTTTCAATTCCTTGTCGATGTAAACACGAGTTCCCGGTTTGATGGCAGTCTGTTCCGAACTTTGAGGTAGGTTAACTTCCAACGATGTCGGGAAAACGAAAGTTGATGTAACCATGAAGAATATCAGCAACAAGAAGATGACATCAGTCATTGAAGCCATGCTGAATGTTGCAAATAGTTCTCTTTGTCTTTTTAATGCCATAGCGTATTATTTAGAAGCCGGTTCGTTAAGCAAATCCATGAATTCCATTGTCTTGTTTTCAAGTTGGTTCATCACTTGGCTTACGCGTGCTGACAAATAGTTGTAGGCGAACAAGGCGATGATACCGACAATCAAACCTGCAACGGTAGTTACCAAGGCTTCATAGATACCATTGGCAAGAATGCTGATGTTGGCGTTGTTGCCTGCGCTTGCCAATGAGAAGAATGCACGGACCATACCGGTTACAGTTCCCAAGAAACCAAGCATCGGAGCTCCTGCGGCTGTGGTTGCCAACCAAGTGAAGCCCTTGCCCAATTTGGCTACTTCGATATTACCCACATTTTCAATGGCCACAAGAACGTCGTTCATCGGGCGGCCGATACGGGAAATACCTTTTTGAATCAATCGTGCGTAAGGTGTGTCAGTTTTCTTGCAAAGCATTTCGGCGCTTTCGATTTCACCCTCGTGGATGTAGTCCTTGATGCGCTTCATGAATGTTTCGTCGTCGGTGGCTGCCTTGCGAAGAACAAAGTAGCGTTCAACGAAGATATAGATACTAACCAATGACAAGATTAAAAGTGGAATCATGATGAAACCGCCTTTCAAGCACAAGTCCCAAACGGAAAGTTCAGGTGCGGGTGCTGGAGTTGCAGTGGTTGCTTCCATTGCTGAAGCTGCCATAGTTGCTTCTTGTAATGGAATAAAGTTAAGAATGGCACTCAATACACAATTCATAATTATTGATTTTGCTTTGTTTATATTCTATTTTTACTATTTCAAACAGCTTTTGTATTGTTTGATGGTTTCTTCCAAACCCAAGTAAAGAGCGTCAGAAATCAGCGCATGACCAATAGAAACTTCGTTCAAATAAGGCATTTTCTCGCAGAAGAATGCCAAATTTTCCAAGTTCAAGTCGTGACCTGCATTCACGCCAAGTCCGCATTTGTGAGCTGTTTCGGAAGCTGCCACGTAGGGAGCAACAGCAGTTTCCCTGTCTTGTGCATATCCGGCAGCGTATGGTTCTGTGTAAAGTTCCACTCTGTCTGCACCTGCACGAGCTGCCAATTTGATTGATTTTTCATCAGGATTGACAAATATGCTTGTTCTGATTCCTGCTTCTTTCAAACGGTCAACCACTTGAGTCAAGAAATCCAAATTGTTTTCCACATCCCAACCTGTATTGGATGTGATTTGGTCCGGAGCATCAGGCACTAAAGTGGCTTGAGCCGGTTTTACTTTCAATAGCAATTCAATGAATTCATCAGAAGGATAGCCTTCGATGTTGAATTCTGTTCTAAGAATAGGACGCAAGTCATAGACATCGCTACGTCTGATGTGTCGTTCGTCAGGACGTGGGTGTACGGTTACTCCGTTTGCGCCAAAACGTTCGCAGTTCAATGCGAATTCTTTTACATTAGGAACATTGCCACCTCGCGCATTTCTAATAGTTGCTACTTTGTTAATATTGACACTTAAATTAGTCATTTCCGAATAGATGCTTATTTTGTTTAGAACTTATATCGTTATTTTGATAAATTCTTGTTGCTAAAACGTTTAAAAACACTCGTTTTGTGGATAAAAAGGTTGATTTCCTAAATTCAACTTGCATTATCCTTACAACTTGCATTATATTTGCAAAGTTAATATAAAATTAGCAACATCAATAACACGAGTTTAATTATTTGTTATCTTTATGAATATCGCAGTTTTTGGAAATATTTACCAGGATAACCACATCGACGCTATCAACGGCCTTCTGTGTGCCTTGCTTAACGAGGGTGCGACTATCGTTGCGGAAAAGCATTTTTACGAATACATCAAAGAGCGTTTGCCCGAGATGACTATGATGAAGATTGTGTGCGATGATTCGATTGAACCGAATATCGTGTTGAGTATCGGCGGTGACGGAACATTCTTGAAGACAGCTGCGAAAATCGGAGAAAGGGAAGTCCCTATCTTCGGTATTAATAGCGGTCATCTTGGTTTCTTGTCAGGTGCGCAGATTGACGAATACAAGGAGGTGGCTAAAACGATAACAAAGGGTGATTTCATGGTGGAAAACCGTATTCTGCTGGAAGTGAATGTGGACCGTGATGTACGACTACCCAAAAAATTTGCGTTGAATGAAGTGGCTATCCAAAAGAATGCATCGGCTTCCATGTTGAGCATGCACACTGAAATCAATGGTTCGCAACTTTCCACTTATCACGGTGACGGTATGATTATTGCCACACCGACAGGAAGTACGGCATATAACCTTTCAGTCGGCGGTCCGATTGTGCATCCTGCTTGCGGATGTTGGGTGATTTCCCCGAATGCCGCGCACTCGTTGACGATACGTCCTGTAGTGGTTCCCGACAATTTGGAGATAACCGTGACTACAAGTTCGCAGCGTTCCAGCGATTTTCGTTTGAGTGTGGACGGTGATTCCGTCTGTCTGCCGATTGGCACCACCATTACCTTGCGTAAGGCAAATCATGTGGTAAAGGTGGCTCAATATAAGGACTACTTATTCTCAAAGACTCTAAGAAACAAATTGATGTGGGGACGCTAATCTCCTCCCAATCGTCTGAATACAATGAGGGCAGGCTGTTATGCGATTCAGCCTGCCCTCGTTTCCTAAAATAGAATGTATCCGTCGAATCCGGCAGATAACGATATTTGAATTTTACTTTCTGCCAATTTGAATTTCAATCCCGGAGCTTTGCAACGCTCACGGTTTTGCCACATCTCGTCGGTCAAAGGAATGGTGTATTTGCCGTCCTTCTTGCATGAAACGAATAGGGCAGCGTGTCCGTCAACCGCTCCTGCAAATGCGAACACATTTTCATTGTCCATTAAAGGTTCGGTGAACCAAGTGTAAACCCCACTCCAATAGTCAATGTCGCCTGCCTTGCGTTCTATTGCACCTAATTGTTGGTGATAGCTCTTCGTATAAGAGTTGCCAATGAAAATCATGTCATCATCGCCTAACTGTTTGTGGGTACCGATTCCCGAATTTAAAAGATAGGTTGACTGATAGCCTGCGTTTGACTTTTCGATGAAATGACGGAATTGTGGAAATTCGCCTTTCTTGAAACGGTCCACGTTCTTTATCGGTGTCCATTGGGCATATTTGCCGTTTGGAGTAAGGATTTCGGCTTCGTTGCGGAACATGGACTGCATACCATAGTATTTGGTCAGCATTACTGAATCGGCATTGTTGAAGTGGTGAGCCAATTTCACTTGTATACTACCGCCACGTATGATGTATTCCACGCTTTCCTTGCAAAGTACTTCGCCGAATTTGCGAACTACCTTTTTGTATTTCAGTGGATTGTAGATGATGTTGCTGGCTTGCAATTTGATTTGTTTTGCCTCAAACTCTGCATCTTCAAAACCAATTTCCTTGTTGTCGGCATAAATCTTTAGAGTGTAGGTTTCGGCAGTTTGTACTTCGTTCTTGTCGCGATAAGAATGGTTCCCTCCTGTCCATCCGCCGTTCTGTATGCCCAACGGTCCGATATTGTCGCTTTCAGCCACATTTACGAATGTCACGTTGTTCATATCGTTCTTGTTTGCAAATCCCACTTTGTAGAAAGTGAAAAGATTGTTGAACATACATTTTCTGAACTGATAGATGATATTTTGTTCTGCATTAAGTGCTGTTGTGACAAACACATCGTCTCCTTTCACTTTAACAGTGCTGACAGGGCAGTTGTCGTTCTTGCGCATGGCTTGACGACGAACGATGATGCTGGCGAAACGGTCAATCAACTCAATGTCTCTCGGGTCTTTGGATTGTCCTAATTCCATGAAACCTTTTGTTCCTGTATAGTAGGCTACCGCTGACTTTTCCCAAACATCGTGGCGGTCGAAGGCATCCATGTATTCTTCCATACGGCGGGTGAATCCCTTTTCTTTAGAATTGTGGATGGCACGGCGGTCCATCTCAAATTCCATCGCCATTCCATGGGCATCAGCCACTTCACAAGCCAAGTCCAAACGAGAGTCTGGAATATCGGTAGAGAAGAAATGGTTCGGTTGGTGATAGACGATGTCGAATCCTAATTCACGCCATTTGTCAAAACCTCTTGCCTTGAAGTAAGGAATCCAGTAGAAACGAAGACCTTTGGAGTGAATATATGGGCTGATTCTTGCAGGAAGGCTCTTGCAGTGGATACTGTCTTCGTCTAACCAGTAAAGTCCTTCCAAATCAAAGTTCTTATAGTTTTGCTTTTCGTAGCGTTTCAATAGCTTGTCGATATACCAGATTTCAGCTTTAGTTTGGTCGTCCTGATTGTTGAAATCAAGTGCTTTGCCGTCAAGAGTACCCCAGTCGGTCTGTTTCATAAGGGCAGAAGGAAGGGCAATGACCACTTTGTGGCGGAAAGACGGTTCTCCCAATTCTTTTTTCATCTTGCCGATGCATTTGTCCAAGGCATCCAAACCTTTGTTTTTCTCAAATACACGGTTTAACAACCATTCCCAGTGCTCTTTTTTCGCCTTGTTTTTCGCCATGCCGTTACCGAAGGCATTGTCCATGCCATCGCTGAATTCCAAGAATAGGAATCCGTCGAACAGCCATTCTTTTTTTCCGTTGGCAAATTTGTGGGCAACGTATGGTTCCAAGTCCTTGACATTCCAGTCTGGACGTTTGACACCGCCTTGATAAATCAAAGCCAAGTCGGTAATAGGATCGACTGCATAGGTCGGATTTTTTGCAAATGCGTCAGGAATAATTATCCAGCAAAGGACAAGTAATAATATGGAGTTAAATCTTTTCATGTTATTTTACGATTACTTTTTGCGTATGTTCGTCAACGACAACGATATAAATACCCGGTTGACAAGTTATAGATTTATTATTTTCACTCAATTTTGTACCGTCAAGTGCGAACACTTGTATGTGGTTGCATTCTCCTACCACTTCAATGGTATTTTTACCGGTAAGGACCAATACCTTACTATCAGTTGAGGGAGAGTCAACACCACCATAGATGAAACGGTTGCGGCGTTCAGCCACATGGCGTGCCATGCGGTCCATGATAGCCTTGTTTTCGGGAACATCAGACAATGCCATATCAAGTAGCGCACGAGTTCCCGTGTAATATGCTATTGATGACTTCTCATACACGGCATTGTCTTCAAAAGCCTTTAAATATGTTTCCAAACGAGAATAGTGAGAATTCGGTAGTTCATGGAAAACGCGATAGTCGAATTCCAGTTCCAACCCCATGTTGTAGGTTCTTGCCATACGGCAGGCATCGTTCAGACGGTTGTCCAAAACGTTGGTATCGAAGAAATGGTTCGGTTGTTGATAGGCCATGTCAAAACCCAGTTTCTTCCAATTCATGTTGTCCACTGCACCCCAATGAGGAATCCAGTAGAATTTCTTGCCATTTTCATGGATATATTCGCTTACCCTGTTGGTCAATCCAGGCATATCCGCTTTGGCAGATTCTACAATCCAATAGAAACCGACCAATTCAAGATTGTCCAAATTGGCTTTATTGAAGTTTTCAATAAGGTTATCGATGTACCATTTGATGGCAGTCACTTGGTCGTCTTGGGAACGGAAGTCAAGCACGTTGCCGTTCAATGAACCCCAGTCCTGTTGACCTGTGACGGTGGTTGGCACTCCCAAGACAAGTTTGTGCTTGAATTTAGGGTCGCCAAGAATGTTTTTATATTTGTCGATACATTGGTTAAGTGCGTCTAAAGCCTTGTCTTTGGCAAAGATTCTGCCCAGCAGCCATTCCCAATCGGCGCGTGTAGCCGCTTTTTTCCCATAACCCGGACCGAAGCCGATTTGGTTATTCTCCGTGAAATCAAAGAACAGAAAGCCATCGAAGAACCAGTCGGTCTTGCCGTCTGCATAGGTGTGTACCACGTAGGGTGTCAATTCATCGACAGTCCATTCCGGACGATGGGTGCTGCCTTGATATACCAATGCCATATCCACGATTTCATCACGTGCATATTCGGCTTTGGCACTTAGTGTCAGAACTGCCAATATTACTATTAGAAATATTCTTTTCATTATTTGATAACTTTTTTGATTACAGGCATAACCGCCTTTACATATTGTTCGAAGCCCAAGTCCGTAAAGTGAATGCCGTCAACTGTAGATTCTCCATTGTCTTTCAAAAGTGTTGAGCCGTCAATCAAGTAGATGTCCTTGACACCTTTTTTTTTCAACTGTTTGAATGCCTCATTAATTGCCTTGTTTTTATTGGTGATTTCGTCCACGGCTTCCTGACTGAAAAGGTAGAAGGTAAAATCTGGATCTTCAATGAAAATCAAAGGTACGTCAGGATGTGCATCACGCAAAATCTTGACGAACTTCTCTGTCTTCTCAGTAATCATTTCAGGAGATGCATTCGGTACATAGTCGAGCACATAGACTGATGCGTCAACTTTAGCCATCATGTGTGCTATTTCGTAGTCAATGAATGCGTTGCCACTGAACCCAAAGTTGTAGGTAGCGCGGTCCAAACGACGGCCGATGATGTTGCTGCTCGCCATGCCCGGACGAGTGGCACATCCTCCTTGCATGATACTGCTACCGTAGAATACTATAGGTTTTTCCTTGCGTGGAGAGTCAATTTGAGGCATGCCGATTTCTGCCATGGAGTCAATGCCGATTTTCAAGTTTTCGACACCGTCGTAGAGTGACAGATAAAGCATATATTCGCGATAGCCTTCAGTCTTGTTTTCAATAAGAAGTGTTCGTGTAGAGTCGTTCTCCAAACTTGGCTGGCCGCTTCTCACAAAACGCCATTCGCCATTGTGCATACAATAGAGGTCAAGACCTCGGATTCCCGTAGGAGTCATGTGAGGCATTGCATTCTTGAATTGTGATTTCCATTCAGCACCGATGGAACGTGAATTGGTGCGGAAACGGATGGCAATACCCGCCGAGTTTTGTCCCAATTTCCAAAGCGGTTCTCTGACTGAATCTTTCAAAAATTCAGGAATACGGCTGTACATGGGTTTGGCATCCCGATAAACCTTGCCTCTGATTTCGAATTGAGAGGCATCAACGTAACGTAGCGAGTCTTTATTTACACGTGCGTTAGCGTCTTGTGCAATGCAAAGCACTGCACAAAACAACGCAAATAATATGTGTTTAGTTAGATACATTCTTCTTTTCTATTTTACATCTATCACCATTTCCTTCACCTCTTCAACAGGGTTGAGGATGTTGTTGACTTTCCATGTTGAAGTTTTCTTCACGTTCAACGGCAATGTAAATTCTGCTTTTTCGCTGTTTGAAGCGATAATCACGTTATAGTTTCCGTTGACGGTAATCCATTGTGAAGCGACAGCATCAAATGAAGCCAAGTCGTAGTGGCTAATAGTCATCAAAAGTTCTTCACTTTCACCAGGTTGCAACATTTTTGTCTTGGCGAAAGCTTTTAATTCGCGAGATGGTTTTACAATATCATTTTGAGGAGCAGAAACGTATAATTGTACGGCTTCCTTACCTGCTATTTTACCTTCGTTGGTAACGGTCACTCTGACTTCCCATTTGTCTTTGTTCTTTGTGATTTTAGGTGCAGAGTATTTGAAGTTGGTGTATGAAAGACCGAAACCGAACGGATAAGCCACCGGTTTGTTGACAGAAGTGAAATATCTGTAACCTACCCAGATGTTTTCTTCGTAGTTGGTATAGTCCCAGTTTTTGCCACTCTTTTCCTTGCCTAACAATGGATAGTTGTTAGATGAAGGCATATCCCAATAGTCGATAGGGAATGTCATCGGTAATTTGCCGGAAGGGTTGGCTTTGCCCATGATAACATCAGCAATGGCGTTACCGCATTCTTCACCCGGCAGCCATGCCAAAAGAATAGCATCAGGCAATTGATTCCATGAATTCATTTCAATTACACCACAAACATTTAAAACAACGATTACTTTTTTACCTGCTTCATGGAATGTCTTGCTTACGTTTTCAACCATGGTCTTCTCTTCTTTCGATAGATAGAAATCATTTTCGAGACGACGGTCTGCTTCTTCAGTTGAACTTCTGCCCACGACAACGACTGCAAGGTCGGATACCTCTGCCTGACGGGCGATGAATTTGTCGGCTTTTGCCAAATTCATTTCCGGTACGATGACGCGGTTGTAGGAGATTTTTTCCCAATCAGTAGCCTTGTCGTTCTTTTGCAATAGCTCTACTTGGCTTGCTACATAGTTGTTGTAAACATTTTTCAATTGCTGATTTAAAATAAACCCTTCAGTTTCCAAGCCGTCGGCAATGTCAACGATACGGGCCTTGTTCACGTTTGACGAGCCACCGCCACCTGCCAATGAATGGTAGGCACTTGCTCCAAACAATGCTATATTTTGTCCTCCTTTGATAGGTAGGATTGATTTGTCATTTTTCAAAAGTACCATACTTTCAGTGGCAATCTGACGAGATAGTTGTCGATGTGCCTCCAAATCAGGTGCTTGTGTATATTTCCAACCTTTTGCAGAAAGTGATTTTCCTACGAGTTGTAACATGCTTTTAACGGCAGAGTCAATGACATTCATACTGATTTTGCCTTCTTTCACTGCTGTGGTGATTTCGTCAATCTGTTGTTGTTCACCCGGCATCAATAGGGCAAGACCTGCATTGATCTGTTCTACGGTATGTCTTGTCTTGTACCAATCGGACATAACGATTCCGTCATATTGCCACTCGTCGCGTAGTAGAGTGATAAGTAGTTCTTTATTGGTTTGTGTAAGAGTTCCCCCAATTTTGTTATACGAAGCCATAATGGTCCAAGGATTGGAATTTTGCAAACATACTTCGAATCCTTTCAAGTAGATTTCGCGTAGTGCACGTACGGGGATACGTGAGTCATTGTTTAGTTTGTTGATTTGCTGGTTGTTGGCAATGAAGTGTTTCAAACTTGTTCCCACTCCGTTGCTTTGGATACCATTAATCATATTTGCTGCAATCAGACCGCCCAAAACAGGGTCTTCTGACAAATATTCGAAGTTGCGGCCACACAATGGGTTACGCATGATGTTGATACCTGGAGTAAGCACGACATCCACACCATAGGCATAAGCCTCGGCACCGATTGCCACACCTTCCTGATAGACCAAATCTTTGTCCCATGTTGCAGCTAAAGCCGAACTTGAAGGAAATGCTGTACAATAGCTTGTGTATTCTTTTGCCTCAGGGCAGGGATGAATACGAACCCCAACAGGGCCATCTGCCAAATTTAGCGATGGAATATGCAATCTGTCTATTGCATAGGTAAATCCAGCAGCACCTTCAACCTTGTGGTTGCCTTCGCCTAATTCTGTAGTAGTTCCTACCAAAAGATGTACCTTTTCATCAAGAGTCATCTGCTTGATTAGCTTGTCAATATGGCGATTGCTGAACTCGGTTGCCCCGGCTAACGAATTGACCAATACAAGAGTTAATATTAATAAGAAGGATCGTTGTTTCATGTTTTTTTATTGTAAATTTTGCAAAAATGAAGGGTAACGAATAGACTTCGCTACCCTCCAAATTAACTATATACCTAACAATCCACTATTACGGATTGCATTTTGTAGAGTATGCGGTAAAATTATCGTACCAATACTTTAGTAGCGTTACCGTCAACGTTTACTACGTAAACACCAGCAGGAACGTTTACTTCAGTTTCGTTTGCGCTAACCAATGCACCGGCGATGTTGTAAACAGCGATGTTTTGAGCTTCACCTTCAACGAAGATTTTGCCATCCATTGTGAATACGTTGCTAACTTTTTCTTCAACAACGCCTTCTACACCTGCAGCTTCAGGAGTAAATACGTATTTAGCGATGTATGCGTTAGGAACATATTGGTAAATGTTTACTGAATTGTCGTCTCTCTTTTCTACTGTGAAGTGGTTACCGTAGAATGCATTGTTTGTGTACATTACGTTACCATCGTCTTTAGCTTCAGCATATTTAGTTGCTACGCGGTAAGCTTTATCACCTTCTTCTACTGCATAATCAGCTTTGGTTGCAAGTTTAGCGATAGAGAAACCATCAGCGTTGTTAGAACCAGTTGAATAGATGATGTATTTTTGAGTACCGATTTGGAAGATATAGAAACCAGAGCAGCTGTTGTGGTTAGGAGTGATGTAGAAAGAATCGTGGACGATGTTCAAATCTTGGTCATAAACCAATTTTTGAATTGAGTTACAGTTAGTTTTACCTGCATACGGAGAAAGAATAGCCATTGAATAGTCTTCTTCACCGAAATCCCAAGCAGAAATCAAAGTAGTTGTTGTGATTTGACCACCGATTTTTAGTGGGTTCATGTAAGTATGCATAGCTGAATTAGGAATATTTTCCTTGCAGTCAACGATGTTGATTTCAGACATTTTACCTGACCATTGAGTACCCATCAAAAGAATACCCCCAGTAGTTTTGTCAGCTACGTTACCACCACCGTGTCCCCAGAAGTCAACACGACCACTGCTTACGTTTTTCAATTTGCAACCGTTAAGGATTTTTCCTTCAGGAGTAATAACTTTGAATTCAGGATCAAAAGTGTAGTTTTTATTGAAAGTACCCACACGAACGATGATGTTGTTAGCGTCATCCAAAGTGATGTTTGTACCAGCTGCACCTGCATCGATATCTTTTACTTTGCCAGTTGCACCCCAAACTTCAATTTTTTTAGTGTCTTTGTTTTGTAGATAGAACAAGTCATTGAAACCAATACCTTGGCGAGCGCTTGTGTGTAGTGAAGCAACGTCTGTGTTCATCCATTCCATTTTCAAGTTGGAATCCATTGCTGATTTAGCGTCAACATTTGGTGTAAATGCTACACCTGCAAGCAACATAGTTGCAAAGAGTAAATGCTTTTTCATTTCATTTAAATTTTAAGTTAAACAATTAAATTTATGTGTTTTTTAAATTATTTTTCCTTTAGTATTTACCTGACAATAACTTTCTTTACAAAGTTAGAAATTTTCACCAAATAAACACCATTATTTACCGAAATTTTATTCTCGTTTCTGCTTATAATTGAGCCATTTAAGTTATATACAGTCACATCATTGCAATCGCCTTCAATTATAATGTCCTTGCCCATCACTTTTACACGATTTTCATCATCTGAAATGATGTCTTCGACTGAGGCTTGAGGAACTGTGAATTTGTATTTTGCAATATAGGCATTCGGACAATATTGGTAAATATAAACTGAATTGTCGTCGATTTTTTCAACAGAGAAATGGTTGGAATAGAACGCATTGCCAGAGTAGAACGAACCGTCGGCTTTCTTCATCGGACTCTTGACAGCCTCCAAGTAGTTGTTGTCAGTAATTTCGATGACATGAGTATCTTTTGTGGCAAGGCGTGCAATGGCAAAACCATCTGCTTTTGTGTCGTCGGCAGAATATACGATGTATTTTCTACCACCTGCCTCGAAGATGTAGTAGCCAGAGCAACTGTTGTGTTGAGGAGTGATGTAGTATGAATCGTGAACCAGACTTCCGAATTCATCATAAACCAATTTCTCAATAGAGTTGCAGTCTGTCAAATCATTGTAAGGATTCAATAACGCAATTTCGCCGTCTTTCCATGCTGAGACCAAGGCTGTTGTAGTGGCTGCTTTCAAGCCCGGAACAACAACGTAAGGATGTGCATTGGTTTTCATTACGTCCTGCATACCATCTTTGATTGGAATTTCAGTCAAAATTGAGCCGCTGCTCACAACTGCCATATACAATTTTCCGCCTTCTTTGGCATCCAATACATTACCGGAAACGTGTCCCCAAAAATCCAAACGACCTTTTTCGATACCTGACAAAGGCAATGTCTTTATGGTTTTGCGGTCCGGTGAAATGATTTTCATTTCATCGCGAGTGTTCACATAGTTGGTATTGAATGTACCAACGCGGACAATGATATTGTTTGCATCATCGAAAGTCAAGTTAGTACCGGCTCCCGATGGAATTTCTTCAATCTTGCCTGTAGAACCCCAAACTTCGATCTTTTGTGAATCCTTGTTTTGTAAGTAGAACTTGTCGTTCATACCAAAACCTTGACGTGCGCTGGTGTGAAGATTAGCCACATCAGAGTTCATCCATTCCAATTGTAGTTGGGAAATTTCGTGTTGTTCTTCTTCGTAACCCACGTAAACAGGGATTGATGCTGTCATGCTATTGTAGGTAGCAGTAAGTGCAAAAGTTACTTTATTGCTACATACCATAGTTTCTCCGTCGATTTTTACACCGTCGTAAGAAGCTGAAAGTTGGAAGCCTTTCAAGTCCTTGTTGACCAAAACGCCTTTTGCATTGTATCCGTAGATGACAGGAGTGTAAGCCACACCTTGTTCCAAACGTTTTACATAGTCGGCAAAACCGATAGATGCAATGGCATTGTCGTTTTCATCAGGTGTGATTAGGAACAATCCGTTGATGACCTTGCGAGGAGAACCGTCGCTCGGTACGTTGCGGACACCCAATTGGTTGTGGTAAAGTGTTGATGAACCGCCACCATCAAGGTTAAGGGCATCAATACATCCCACATTTGCCATGATTGCTGCCAAGTCTTTTGAAGGAACACCTTCTGAAACACCCGGTTGACGGCTGTCAACAACAAGCATGACGATTTTTTTGCCAGTTGAATCGTAACCTACGGCTGTACGTGAAGTACGACTTTTCAAGTGATCCAACAAAGCATCAGTATTTTGGATTTGACCGTCTTTCAAGATGACTGGGCAACCGCCTGTCATTTCAACCAAATCCTTAATTTCTACATTGTCAATTCTGAATGACGGAGTGATTTCCAATTCTGAGCCTACAGGCAATTCGTCGAAATATTTAGTGGTCCATCCTGACGCAGAAATGACAAGACCATTTTCAGGAATTACATTGTTGCCTGATTGTACCACAGATTTGATTCTGACTTTTGTAGTGCCGTTGGCCTTTAGGTCACTGCCGTTTACAAATTCGGTGATGACTTCAGTACCGCCTGAAGTTTTGGTGTTTGTTCCGAATTTAGAGGTATATATAATAATATTACCATCGCTGCGAGGAGTGTTGACTGATTTTGCCGAAGGACAACCTGAAATGAGGAATGAAACGGATGTTGCTCCGATTTTCATTTCCTTGTTACGGTTGTAGGCAAGACCGAACCAACCTGAATCCTTGAAAGTCTTGTAAACAATCTCGTTGGCTACGGAGTTACCGATTGTACCTGTACCGGTGTAGCTGAACATATCCGCATTGATACCTGAAAAATAGATGTTCTTGGTATCGCCGCATGATGCCGGCATATTAGGGACAGTTACTGCCGAAGCGAGTTTGTTATTACCCATAACCACCTTCAAATCCACGTTTGGATTTGAAAGGTCGGTTGTGGTGTATAATACCCTTAGATTCACTGGTCCTGAAAGGGCCAACGTGGTTTGAGTTGTACTCGGGCCAACATTCGCGTGATATAGAGTATCGACATTGTACATATTACCTTGCAAGTTCCAATGAGTGGAAGCCATTACAGGTAATGCCAAAAACAACGATAATAATATGAAATATATTTTCTTCATTATTACAAGTTTATTCTGATTGCTTTGCATGCGTCAACTTTGATAGGTTTCATGCCTTCAACGTTGACTACGTGTGCTTTTTTGTCCATATTGACAAGATAAAGAACTTTTTGTCCTTTGACGCTTTCCCAGATTGCACCGCTTACCACGTGGCATTTGCCGAAACGATAAACGTCAACGATTGGGTTGTCACCAGTAGGGATGACTTCGTCCAAGTATCTGCCGCCGTTGAATACATCGTGTTGTCCTCTACGGAACTCAACCAATGTCTTCAAAAATGCAGCTTCTTCTCTAACTTCTTCTCCAACAATCAAGGTAGGGTCCATCCAACCTAATTGAGAACCGAACAAGAAACATTGCATGTTTTGATATTGGAAGTCTCCGCGGCTAAGCATGTCGCGAGAGTTGTAAGTGTGAGCAATAGTCAATACTCTACCTGAGTAAACAATCGGGAACAAAGGAATGACGCGGCATCCTTTGTGAGGAGTGTTTACACACAACAATATGTCGAACATATCCAAATAGCATTCTGCCTGTTCTTCGCTGATGAAGATATTGTTGTCGCGCAAGTGGTTTGCACGAAGGTCAGTCATCAATTTGTCGTAGCCACGATACCAGAAGTCACCGCCTCCTACTGCGTGTCCGTGATTGCGATTGTAGCAAGGTTGAGGAGCTGCACAAGCCACTTGGTCGATGTAGACTCCGTTGGTGTGCAATTCACCTTGGATGCGGTCCACCAATTCAGTAATCATGGTGTGCCACAAATCTGTATAAGGGCAAGTTACGGTGTTCAACACTTTTGAAGTCGGGTAGATTTCAGTATAAAGAGTACCATCGTACTTGCGGCAAGATGCCGATGCACCGTTGCGAGCCTTGTAGCTGTCAGCATCCGGGTCCCACAAACGTCCGTTGATGTAAGGAACTACGTGAGAACCTTTTGCCTGTACTTCTGCAATATATTTTGCAAAATTAGGCTTTGCAGGGAAGTAGTCAGGATAGTGGGTATCGTAAGGGTAATTGTGCCAGAAATACCAGTGGTTTGACACCCCTTTACCGAAGTAATCCAAGCACCAGCGTACGGCTTCAATCGTTTTTTCTTCCACAAAGTTGGTACGCAACCACATATCGTTGTCGTATAGCCATTGTGGAATATTTCTTTCTTCAAGAGTCTTGTTTCCCCAATCGGTAGTGAAGGTGAATGGACGATACCATTTCAAGGCAGCGTCTTTCCAGCCTTTTGCAGAGAAACCCATTACGGAATTCCAAGGAATTACGTATTTGCCTGTTTCGTGATTTGACCATGCTTCGCTGTTTACGATTTCAGTATAGAGCAACAGCTCTTCGTCATTGACATCGGCCTTGAAGTCTTTTCCACAAGCATTGTAGTCTTGTGTAGCCCAATAGATAGCACCGTCTTCGCGGTCAATCATGATTAATTGCATTGAACCTGTTACAGAAGGATAGCTGGATTCAAATAATTCTGTCTTCAAGTCAAATTCTGCACCCCATCCTGCAGATGTGATGAACTTACCGTTTTCAGGACGGTCGAAATGGATTCTTGGAAATTCAGTTTTGTGAACTACCCAGCCTTTTGGTGTTCCTGATTCAAGATTCCAGTAAACCAATTCTGAATCGTCAGGAAGGGAAACTGTCATTTTCACGTCGGCTGTCTGTGAATATGACAATGTCAACAACCAAGAGAATTCAAGTTTCAAGGTGTCTTGAACTTGTTTTGCCTTGTAGCCTTTGTAAACGGCATGGTTCGGGTATAAATCAGGATTTTCGCCTTGTGCGCCGATGTAAGTCAACATCCATGGAGCTTGGTTCTTTCCTGCTTCGCTAAGAACTTTTTTCCCGCTTAATTCAATACTCTTGATGTCAAATTGCTTTTTGTTGTTGTCAAATATAATCTTAACATGTTCGTTCGCTAATATCAAGTCGTCGCCCGCTTCAGTAACGGTTGACTTGGCATAAGCACCGAAAGTTATAACTGTGGCAAGAAGAGTAAAAGTTACTCTTCTTACACAGTTTAAAATATTATGATTGCTATTGTTTCGATTACTGTTTTTCATATTCTATTGAATATTAGTATTCAGGGTTGGTCAAGTTCGGGTCGCGGTCTGTTTCCAAACGAGGAATAGGCCACCACATGAATTTAGGTTCCCAGAAACGGTTTTTATCGCGTACACGAAGTTTTTCTTTGTAGGCTTGATAAGAAGGAATATCGTTCAAGTCGTGACGTTCATCAGTCTTGAAGTTAGGAATATCAGTCTCTGCAAGACCTTCATATCTAATTTCAGGTAATGGTTGTCCGTAAGAAGGGAATTCGTTAAGCATGTCGCTAATGCCCCATCTGCGTACATCGACGAACAACATACCTTCCATCACCAATTCTACTTTACGTTCACGGCGAACCAATTGTCTCATCTTGTCTTGGTTACCGATTCTGTCTGCTGATATGTCAGGCATACCTGCACGGCGACGTACTGTATTGATAGCTTCGTAAACTGTTTCGTCCAATTCGTTCAATTCGATTTTTGCTTCAGCGTAAGAAAGGTAAACTTCAGAAAGACGCATAAGAGCAATGTTCATTGAAGAGCTCATCAAAGGTTCTGTGATTTCGTTGGCATATTTGCGCCATAGGAAACCTACACCATTGTTGGCAAGTGATGGAGAAGCTGCGATAACGTCAACGTTAGGAGCTGAATACCATCTGTTACGACGAGGGTAGAAACGAGTCTTTTCGTCATAAGTGTTCAAAATCATCAATTGAGGGAATGAAGCATCAGTATTGGTGTATGCAATAGTGTCTCCGTGACCTGCCAAAGTTGCTTTGAAACGAGGGTCGCGGTTAGCAGACGGTTTGCGAGGATCGTACAATGGAGATTCGTCGATACGTTTACCGTCGATACATTCGTAAGTATCCACAATCATTGTGCTCGGGAAACGAACTGAAGAACCATAGTTACGAGATGAGTGTCCGTAACCTACTGTGTGAAGTTTTTTAGTACCTTGAGTTGAGTACATCAATTCCCACAACAATTCGCTGCGAACTTCTGATTTTGTCTGACCTGTATTGTTGAACAAGTCTTCAAAGTTAGGAGCAAGAGATCGGCCGCTGTTGTCGATTACGTCTTTTGCTGCTTCAGCAGCTGTACGGAAATATTCTTCACCGCGGTTGTCCACATTGAAGCTACCGCCGAACAAGCCGATACGAGCAATCAAACCTTTGGCAACGGCTTTGTCAACACGACCGCGTTGTACGCTGGTCCAAGGAAGATATTCAGCGGCATCTTTCAAGTCTTTGATGATGAAGTCAAGAATTGTGGCTTTGTCTGTACGGCCTTCCTTGTATTGGTCAACTGTTACAGGGGCTGTAAAGAAAGGAACATCACCGTAAGCAGAAACCAAGTTGTAGTATGCATAAGCGCGGATTACGCGAGCTTCAGCATAGTATTGTTTAGCTGCATCGCTCATTCCGTCAATGGCATCTTTAGCACCGTCGATGACAGAGTTGGCACGTGCGATGATACTGTATTCTCCAGACCAGAATGTTTGGATTTTACTATTGTCAGGATTCAATGCACCACCTGCACCGATTGAACGGTTTTCGTCTTGTTCAAGACCGTAGGCAGTATAGTGGTCCAATACGATACAAGCAGGAACAGCCCAGTTCATATCGAAGTATAATAGAGGATATATTCCGGTAACTCCTTCTTTCAATCCTTCTTCTGTTTTATAGAATCCTTCAGAATCGTAGGCCGGATTCTTTCTGTCAAGGAAGTCCGAGCAAGAACTTACGGATACTATCAAGAAGAGAGCCGCAAATATTTTATATATATTTTTCATTTTAAACTAAATATTAGAATTCAACATTAAGACCGAAAATAAATGTTTGGTTGACAGGGTAGCAACTTGCGCCTGAACCGATGCTGCTCTCAGGGTCAAAACCTTCATAGAAGTTGTTCTTGATAGTGAATAGGTTTTGAGCGGAAGCGTAAACACGAAGATTTGAGATGTAAGAGTTTGCAAGAAGTTTTTTAGGCAATGTGTAACCTAAAACGATGTTCTTCAAACGACAGTAAGCTCCGTTTTTAACCCAGAAACTTGAAATCATGTTGTTAGGGTTAGAGTTGTTAGGGTTTTCCAACAATACCGGGAATTTAGCATTTGTATTTTCCGGAGTCCAATAGTCCATTTGGTATTTGTAGATAGTGTAGTTACCTGTAAGGGCACGAGCACCAGAACCTTGGTAGTAGATGTCTTTTTTACCTACACCTTGGAAGAACAATGACAAGTCAAAGCCTTTCCAGTCTGCACCAAGAGTCAAACCAAATTCGTAACGAGGAGAAGGGTTACCAAGGATAGTACGGTCGTTCTTGTCGATTTTGCCATCTGGAACGCCGTCAGGACCGCTGATATCTTTGTAACGGATGAAACCAGGAACTACGTTCTTCTTGTTTCCTCCATATACAGGATAGCTGTCGATTTCTTCTTGGCTTTGGAAGTAACCGTCGGCTACATAACCGAACCAAGAACCGTATTGTTCACCTTCTGTAGTAATAGTTGTTGAACCTACATATTCTTTTCCGTAAAGGTCAACGACTGTGTTCTTAACGTCAGATACGTTTGCTTTTACATAGTAGTTCACGTTGCCTATTCTGTCTTTCCAACCAACTGAAACTTCCCAACCATTGTTGCGCATAGAACCTGCGTTCACCCAAGGTGCACCCATACCTACGAACATAGGGACAGGGAATTGTTGAAGCATGTCAGAGATATTTCTTACGTAGTAGTCAAATTCGAAAGTGAATCTGTTGCCCCACAAAGCAGCGTCAAGACCAACGTCGAATTGTTTTGATTTTTCCCAAGTGATGTCAGGGTTAGCCAATTGAATTTGAGCCACACCCGGAGCCAATTGTTTGTCGAACCAGTAACCATAGCCGGCTGAAGCACCGATAGCTGCTGAGTATGGGTAGTAACCGCTGATCGCTTGGTTACCCAATTCACCGTATGATAAACGAAGTTTCAAGTTGTCAACAACTTTTCTTGCCGGTTTGAAGAATTTTTCTTCAGAGATACGCCATCCAGCAGATACTGATGGGAAGAAACCCCAACGGTTGCCTTCCTTGAAACGGGAAGTACCGTCGTAACGGCCGTTCACTTCAAGAAGGTATTTTCCTGCGAATGCGTAATTGACACGGAAGAAGTAAGATAACAACGCCCATGAGTATCTTGATGAAGAGTTGGTTGCTGTACTGATGTCACCGTTCACGATGTCTTGGTAACCGTCGAATTCGAAGTTCTTACGACCAGTGATAAGGTATGAGAAATTCATTTCTTCGCTTTGGAAACCTAAAAGAGCCTTAATGTAGTTCTTTCCGAAATCCTTTTCAGCAGTTGCCTGCAAGTTGAATTGCTTAGAAATTTGTTTTGTTCTTTGTTCAGATTTAGAAGAACCTGTGGTTGGGAACTGACCTTTATCAACACCGTTTTCAAACATTTTATAAGGTTTTACGAAAGCATTGGTTTCGCCGTCGTTGCGTTTCCAAGAATAAGCACCGAAGATGTTCAACCAGTCAGTTGGGTTGATGTTCAATGAAAGTTTAGCTGAATACTCAGGAGCTGTACTGTTTGTTGTGCAGCCTGATTGAATCATAGCGATAGGGTTGGTACCGTTGATACCGTAACCCCATGTACCGTCGGCGTTGATACCAGACATAATAGGAGTCATGGTCAATGCTTTACCGATAAGGTTTCTTGGAGAATCCATTACCGGAGATTTAGCTTTTGCCTGACGGATGCCAAGGTCAATTCCCAAGTTAGTCCATTTATTGATTTTAGTATCCGAGTTCAAGCGTAGTGTTGTACGGCTGAAACGGTTGTTATCAATCTGACCATCTTGAGAATAATAACCTGCTGACCCGAACAATTTGATGATGTCAGTACCTCCGCTGACATTTACTGAATAGTTTTGGGAAAGAGCTGTGGAGTTAATCACTTCATCACGCCAGTTGGTGTCGTAATAGTTGATGTTGTCCACGCCGCCGTTTTCATAGATTTTGATTGTTTCTGTGTACAATGGAGCTTGGTTCGCATTTTTGCGGGCAATATCCACTGATTGCATATATTCAATTGCTGATGCTGGTTCTGGAAGAGTAGTAGGAGTGTTGATACCTACATAGCCGTTGAATGAAACTTTTACCTTGCCTTGAGAACCACGTTTTGTAGTTACAAGGATAACACCGTTTGATGCACGAGAACCATAGATGGAAACTGAAGCGGCATCTTTCAATACTGTGATGGATTCAACGGTGTTCAAGTCGATACGGTTCATATCGCCTTCGATACCATCGATAAGTACCAATGGAGCTGTTGAAGAGTTCAAAGAACCCAAACCACGGATTTTCAATGAAGCTTGGTCAGCACCCGGTTGACCTGAAGAAACAACTGCTGTCAAACCCGGAACGATACCTTGAAGTGCAGCAGAACCTGTAGATACGCTGCGGCGAAGGATTTCGTCACTGCTTACGCTTTGTACGGCACCTGTCAAGTTGATTTTCTTTTGAGTGCCATAACCAACAACGACAACGTCATCAAGCATGATGTTGTCTTCGTGAAGTGTAACGTCGATTTGTTTTGAACCTCTTACTTTTACGATTTCTTCTTCGTAACCGATATAAGAGAATGTAACTGTTGTCGGGCTGTCAAGGTTGAGAACGTATTCACCGTCAACGTTGGTGATTGTTCCGTTTTTCTCGTTTGACATGACAGATACACCGATTAGAGGGTCACCGTCTGCGCCAACAACTTTACCGCGAATGGTAATTTTTCCTGTTGATTTTACTTGTTTTGCGTTTGCATTGTCCTTGATAGTACCTTTGCGTGACAAAACGATTTGTTTGTTTTGGATTTTGTAGCTGATGTTTGTCCCCTTGAACAATTTGTCCAATACTGATTCAATGGACTCGTCGTTGCTTTTAAGAGTGACAACATTGTTTAAATCCGGAACGGTTTCTGAGTAGAAGAAACTGTAGTCTGTAGCGTCTTCTATAACCTTAATGGCCTGTGAAATGGTCTTACTGTTTACTGACACAGTACATTGTGCAGAAAGTGATGGTTGAACGAGCCAACACATCAACAATAAGCCACATAGGCGAAGATAGGAAAGATGAAAGTGTTTCATTAAATTTATTTAAGATTTGATTTATATTCTATTAGGTTTAAATTTGGTTTTTCTTGATTAAATATCTGAGTCTATCCAAATGGTACTATCGTTAATGGTATATTTAATAGGGTAGGTCAGACTGATCATGTGGAATACATTGTTCAAGGAATTATTACACAAAGTTCCTGAAAAATGTATGTCCTTTATTTTTGTGTCGCGGATAATGATGTTCACCCCGTACATGCGTTCCAAAGTCTTGCAGATGGATGCCAATGATTCTTCATCAAACACCATTTGGTCGGTACGCCAGTAGTCGGCAAGCTTCAAGTCCTCGACATAGTCTCTTTCCAATGATTTGTTTTTGATGTTGTAGCGTGCCACGTCTTGAGGAAGAAGTGTCATTGATTCGTTGGCGCTACTCACTTTCACCTTGCCTTGTGCAAGGGTCGTGGTGATGGTTCCTTCGTTACTGTAGCTTTTTACCTTTTTACTGGTGCGGCGTCCACCGAGATCTACACCGTTACATTTCACAACAAAGCGTTTGCTCGGGTTTTTTGCAACATCGAAATAGGCTTCGCCTTCGAGGTTGATGACACGGTCTTTTTTATTGTAATTGCTGTTGTAGGTGATTCGGGAATCTGAATTCAACCAAACTTCTGTTCCGTCAGGAAGTCGCATCTGTGCTTTTTGGCCCCTTTCCACTTTTACCATGAAATTTTCTTGGTTTCCGTTGTTGCCATTGAGGAACTTGGGAGTGATGAAGTAGCCGGTAGAGCCCAAGGCAAATATGACTGCAACCATAGCTGCAATCTTCAAGTATCTGTTGAAACGATTTTTGTTGGGTCGGATTTGACTTGCGAAATTAGTCTTATCGTCTTTGGTTTGAATTTCTGTGATGATGTTGCCCCAGATTTCGGAACTTAGTTTTTCGTCGGTTTGATTAGGTGATGCGTCCCATGCATCTCTCATCATTGTATTAAACGAAGCAGAATCAACCATTTCGGTCAATTCGTTCCTCTCCTCCGTAGTTATTTTTCCACGGAAGAGGTTTTTCATGTCATTTAATAACTTGTTACAAGTCATGGTAGTTAGCGTTTTTATTATACTATCCACAACTATCCCTTTTGGATTACAAGAAAAGGATGATTTTTTTTCAAAAACGGATGTTTTTAACAAATGTTAAGAATGTGTTAGCTATGAAATCATGAAATAAACCATCACGAGTATGCCTAATCTCGATTTTAAGAACAGCATGGCTCTATGAATTTGAGTGGAAACCGTCTTTTCTGAGATGTCCAGTTCTTCTGCAATTTCGCGGTTGGTCATTCCCTGTCCCCAACGCATCATGAAGATGTTGCGTCGTGCTTCTGGAATTTCCTTAAGCAACGACTTGATACGGCTTTCCAGATATTGGCGTGTCAGGGATTCTTCGATATTGACTTCGTACTCCTCGCTGTCGGTGGCGCGTACAATTTCTTCGTAGTGATGCTCCATGGCAATATGGCGCATTTCCTTTCGTAGCAAATTCTTGGCAATGGTGAAGATGTAACCTCCGATGTCGAGGCCTGACTTGATGTTTGAACGCGAATTCCACAGCTGCAAGAACGTGTTCTGGGTCAAATCTTTCGCCAAATCTTCGTCCTCGGTAAACATGAACAGGTAGTTGTATGTCTTGCCCATATATTGGTTATATATGAGCTTGAACGATTTCATATCACCTAACATGAAAGCCTGGATATCGAATTCTTCAATTGCCATGTAGAGGTCAAATAAGCTTAAATCAATAAATTAATGTCTATATATGTTTCTATTCCTATACAAAGGTAATAAATAAAAATTTGGATTTCAGTAAGTATGACGGGCTTTTTGTGGGTAAAAGGCTGTGTTTTGTCATTTTCCATGCCTTTCTCATGGATTTATGTGCCATCGGAAAGTTTTTGATTATAAATAATGTATTGTATAAAACTAATTCCTTAACTTTGCACGCTAAAATCGGGCCGGGACGATTGAGGCCCTGTTTGCTAACCACTTTTTAAGATTTTATGATTTCAGTTGACGCTCTTGCCGTAGAATTTGACGGCAAAACGCTATTTAGCGACATCTCCTTTGTGATAAACGAAAAAGACCGCATTGCCTTGATGGGTAAGAACGGTGCAGGGAAAAGTACCTTGTTGAAAATTTTGGCAGGGGTGCGCAAGCCTACCCGCGGTTCTATTTCTGCTCCTAAAGACTGTGTGGTGGCTTATCTTCCCCAACACTTGATGACAGAGGACGGCCGTACTGTCTTTGAAGAGGCGTCGCAGGCATTCGCGCATTTGCACACCATGGAGGCTGAAATTAACAAAATGAATCAGGAACTGACTGAACGCACCGACTATGAAAGTGACGAGTATATGCAGTTGATTGAAAAAGTGGCTTCATTGAGCGAAAAGTTCTATGCTATTGACTTGACCCACTTTGAGGAAGATGTGGAGAAAAACTTGTTGGGATTGGGCTTTGAACGTACCGACTTTAACCGCCAGACCAGTGAGTTTAGCGGTGGTTGGCGTATGCGTATCGAGTTGGCGAAACTTTTGCTCCAAAATCCAGACATTCTTTTGTTGGACGAGCCGACCAACCATTTGGACATTGAATCTATCCAATGGCTGGAAGATTTCTTGATCAACAACGGCAAGGCTGTTGTTGTCATCAGCCACGACCGCCGTTTTGTGGATAATATCACCACAAGGACCATAGAGGTTACTATGGGGCGCATCTATGACTACAAGGTAAATTATTCGAAATACCTTGAATTGCGCAAGGAACGCCGTCAGCAACAACTGAAACAATACGAAGAACAACAGAAATTCATTCAAGAAACGAAAGATTTCATCACTCGTTTCAAGGGTACATATAGTAAGACCTTGCAAGTGCAGAGCCGTGTCAAGATGCTTGAAAAACTTCAACTGATTGAAGTGGACGAGGAGGACAACTCAGCTTTGAGACTGAAGTTCCCGCCATCTCCGCGCAGTGGCAACTATCCTGTGATAATGGACAATGTGGGCAAGTCCTACGACGGCAAACTGATTTTTGAAGGTGCATCTTTGATGGTGGAACGTGGCGACAAGTTGGCGTTCGTCGGCCGTAACGGTGAGGGGAAGTCAACATTGGTCAAATGTATCATGAATGAAATTGAGCACGACGGAACATTGACTTTGGGGCACAATGTGCAAATCGGCTATTTTGCACAGAACCAGGCTTCTTTGTTGGACGAAAACTTGACCGTATTCCAAACTATCGACGACGTAGCTCAAGGCGATATCCGAAACAAAATCCGTGACTTGTTGGGTGCATTCATGTTCGGTGGTGAAGAGAGCGCAAAGAAGGTGAAAGTGCTTTCCGGCGGTGAACGTACACGCTTGGCTTTGATGAAATTATTGTTGGATCCTGTGAACTTGTTGATTCTCGATGAGCCGACCAATCACTTGGACTTGAAATCGAAGGATATTTTGAAACAAGCGTTGCAGGATTTTGACGGAACTTTGATTGTCGTATCCCACGACCGTGATTTCTTGTCGGGATTGGTGACAAAAGTATATGAATTTGGTAATCATAAGGTTAAAGAACACCTATGCGGAATTGACGAATTCCTTGCAATCAAGAAGATGGAAAACCTTCAGGAAATCGAGCGAAAATAGCGATTAAACCTGCGGTAAGGACATAAAAAAAGCTACGCGCCTTCTCGGTGAATAGCTTTTTTAGTGGTATTAACCACTGACAACTAATGAAAAAAATAATGTTTCTTTGTTTGGATAGAAATCTGATTTCTTAACTTTATTCATTGGCAAAGGAAATAAATAAATTCTTAACAACCAAATAAATTCGTTAAAAAGTCGTTTTTTATGTACTTAAAGTCGGTTATTCGTCAAAACTATGTTATTTAATCCTTAATTTCTTCAAATTCTGCGTCGGTAATCAATGGCTCAGAATCGTATTTACTTTCAGGCTGTTTCTTCGGTTGGGTGCGTTGTTCAGACTCATCGACCTTAATTTCTTCGAAGCTAACATATTCGCCCACATCCTGAGAATAAACTTTTTTTCGTTGAGTCTCTTGTTCTGCCTGATTTTGTTGGTTGCTTCTTTGTCCTTGAGCTCTGTTTTGGAAAGATTTCTTGAACTTTCGGACTCTATTGGCAAAAAATAATACAAAAATGATGACAGTTGCGATTGCAACTGCTAATATCATAAATAAAAATTTAAAAATAAACATGTTAATATAAAATGTAGGGTTGATAAATAAGGAAAACCATAGATTTCCTTGTCATTATTTTTCGCGACGAGATGTAATGGAAAGTATTACATAGAATGCGATGGCCCATGCCAACCCCGGGATTTTTTGGAATGCAACAAATAAAACTGTTCCCAAGATTAGAGCATAGCGGCGAACGTTGTTTCTCCACGCGAAATCTTTAATTTTAAGTGAGAACATTCTTACTTTTGATACCATTGCGTAAGAAAGTAATACTACGAAAATCAAAGTAAGGATAGTTCCTGGATAACCATAATCGCCTACCCATGACAAGTAGCCTACCCAGAAAATGGCATTCGCAGGAATAGGCAGACCTGTAAATGTGGTTGATTGGTTTTCGTCGATATTGAATTTTGCCAAACGCAAAGCACCAAATACAGTGATTAGAAATGCTCCAAGCGCCCAAATCCCTGCACCGTTCAATAGCATCATGTTGTAAATCAAAGCGGCAGGGGCGAAACCAAAACTAATCAAGTCGGACAATGAGTCCAATTCTTTTCCCATTGCAGAATAAGCACGAAGCAGACGTGCTGACAAGCCGTCGCAGAAATCAAAAATCACAGCAGCTGCCATGAAAATAAATGCAATCTGATAACCTTGGAGAGTACCGAATTCTTTGTTGTATTGGAAGGCAAAGATTGTTGCGATACAACCACTTAAAAGGTTCAAGCAAGTGATTGTATTAGGGATATTTCGCTTGATGGAGCGTAGAATGTTCATAGTTATTTCTTATTGTTTTTTAAATAGGCAATCGGGGTGACTCCTCCGATGGTCTTGTCGCCTATTTTCACCAATATTTCTGTGTCGAGAGGAAGGTAAATATCTACTCGAGAACCAAATTTGATGAATCCCAAATGGTCGGAGATATTGGCTTCGCCTCCTTTGTGTGCATAGGTGACAATTCTTCGGGCGATAGCACCTGCGATTTGTCGCACAAGTATTAAATGTCCTGATTTTGATTCGATAAGAACAGAAGAACGTTCGTTCTCTGAACTTGATTTAGGCAAGTAGGCTGCGCGGAAACGTCCCGGATGATAAACAGTTCTCAATACTTTACCGTCCAATGGGAACCAATTGGCATGTACATTGAAGATGGTCATGAAAACAGACAGTTGAATCACCTTTTCGTGTAACATTTCGTTTTCGAACACTTCTTCAAGTGCCACTACCTTGCCGTCAACGGAAGATACGACTACGTTTTCGCGGTTACCTTTGAAGATGCGCTTCGGAGAGCGAAAAAAGTTGACCACGAGTGAAAACATGATAACGGAAACGCCAATTAGAATCCACGGAATGATAATCGGACGCACAAAAATATAGGCGCTCAGACAAATCATAGCTAGGATTAAAAACAACGCGACAATAATATTTGCCCCTTCTTTATGTATTTTCACAGACATATACTTCCATTTAACAATACAAAAATATAACAAAATATTGAATAATGAAAAGAATTGGGGGTTGTTGTCGTGAAATTGTTAATGTTTTGTCGGTTTTTTGCACTGATTTAGCGATTTATTCACAGCATTTTACTTAATATTTATATACAAGGGCAACTTAGAATGATATAAACGATTTTTTCATTAACTTTGCACGTAAATTAAATGCGAATTCTTTTATGATGCAAAAAGTAAAACCGGGAACAGAGCGCAATGCCTGGAAGCCTGATAGCATTCTGTCGTGGACGGCGAATGAAGAAAGTATTTTAATGGCAAGTTTGGAAGCTAAACTGACCGACCATAAACGTTCTTCTATCAAAACTTTGTTAAAATACAAACAAGTTGCGGTAAACGATATGCCGATTTCTCAATTTGACACTCCGATAGCAGCAGGTGATGTGATATCTGTCAACTTCACCCGTCCGTTCGTTGTGTTCAAACACCCGAGAATAAAATTGGTTTATGAAGACAGGGATATCATCGTTGTCAATAAGGGTAGCGGTATTCTTTCAGTGGCTACTGACAAGGTGAGGGAAGGTACAGCCTACAGCGCATTGAAAGACTATCTGAAAGCCAAGGACCCACGTATCAAATTGTTCGTGGTGCATCGTTTGGACCGCGATACTTCAGGATTGATGCTTTTTGCAAAAAACATTGAATCGAAAGAGGCTTTGCAGCATAACTGGAACAATATGGTGATTAACCGTAAGTATGTTGCAGTGGTGGAAGGAAAAGTGGAACAAGAATCAGGCGTACAGAAAAGCTATCTTGCCGAAACTTCGCAATTTGAAGTCTATTCTACTCAAAATCCGGAAGAAGGCCAGCTGGCGATTACCCGCTATAAACGCTTGAAAACTCACAACGGCTACTCGTTGATGGAGTTGGAACTGGATACAGGCAGAAAGAACCAAATCCGTGTTCACATGAAGGATTTGGGACACCCGATTGCCGGAGACAGAAAGTATGGTGCTACCAAGAGCCCTATTCACCGTTTGGCCTTGCATGCAAGAACTTTGCATTTCGTTCATCCTGTCACTAAAAAAGAGATGATGTTCGAAACACCGATTCCTTTGAAATTCTTGCACCTTGTGCGATAGGTTTTTCAGACGTTAAAATCTTGTTTTCAGGATTTTATTTGTAAATTTGCAGAATGTTCGGGTTTTTGCCCGCGTTAGATTGAAAAAATAACATACAGAATATGAATATATCTTATAATTGGCTGAAAGAGTATGTCGATTTCGACTTGACTCCCGAAGAAGTTTCGGCAGCTTTGACTTCTCTCGGCTTGGAAACCGATAGTCTTGAGAAAGTGGAAACAATCAAAGGCGGTTTGGAAGGCCTTGTAATTGCTAAAGTACTTACTTGCGTAGAACATCCAAACAGCGACCACTTGCATATTACAACTGTTGATCTTGGCAATGGCGAACCTACTCAAATCGTTTGTGGCGCTCCTAACGTGGCAGCCGGGCAACACGTGGTAGTGGCAACCGTTGGCACAAAACTATATGACGGCGATAGCGAATTCGTCATCAAAAAATCAAAAATCAGAGGCGTTGAATCATTCGGTATGATCTGTGCGGAAGACGAAATCGGCGTGGGCACTTCTCACGATGGAATTATCGTTCTTCCAGAAACAGCAGTTCCGGGAACTCCTGCCAAAGAATACTATAACGTAAAAGACGATTATTGCATTGAAATTGACCTTACTCCTAACCGTATCGATGGTGCTTCTCACCTTGGTGTGGCACGCGATTTGGCTGCATGGTTGGTTCGCAATGGTCACAAGACAGCCGTACACGTTCCTTCAGTTGAAAATTTCAAAGTTGACAAGGCAGAAGGCGGTGTCGCTGTAGAAGTTGAAAACCGAGAGGCTTGCATCCGTTATGCAGGTGTGGCTATCCGCGGCGTGAAAGTAGCAGAAAGCCCTGAATGGTTGAGAAACAAATTGAATGCTATCGGACAACGTCCGATTAACAATATCGTGGATATTACAAACTATATTCTGAATGCAGTTTGCCAACCACTTCACTGCTTCGACTTGGCTAAAGTGGCAGGTGAAAAAATCGTAGTCCGTTCAGCTAAACCTGGAACTAAGTTTACTACACTTGATGGTGTGGAACGTTCATTGGACGAACGAGACTTGATGATTTGTGACGCTGAAAAACCTATGTGTATCGCCGGTGTATTTGGCGGTTTGGATTCAGGCGTTACTGAAACTACTACTGACATCTTCTTGGAATCAGCTTGTTTCCACCCGACTTGGGTAAGAAAGACTGCACGTCGTCAAGGCTTGAATACTGATGCTTCATTCCGTTTCGAACGTGGTGTTGATGCCAACCAAACTGTATTTGCATTGAAGATGGCTGCCATGTTGATTAAAGAATTGGCAGGCGGTGAAATCTCAGGTGATGTATTCGATTACTATCCAGAAGAAGTGCAACGTCCTTCAGTTCATCTTGAATTCAACTACTTGAACAAACTTTCAGGAAAGGTTTTGGAACGCGAAGTGGTGAAAGAAATCTTGGGTTCTCTTGAAATCGAGATTGAAAACGAAACAGAAGAAGCTCTTGACTTGCGTATTCCTACTTACCGTGTTGACGTGACTCGTCCTTGCGACGTGGTTGAAGAAATACTTCGTGTTTACGGTTACAACAATATCGAATTTGGTTCAAGCTTGAAATCAAGCTTGTCATATCGTCAATTGACTGACGATTCCAACCACATGCAGAATTTGATTTCTGAACAATTGACTGCCGACGGTTTCTATGAAATGATGAACAATTCATTGTCTGCTGTTTCATACTATGAACCTATGCAGGAACAATATAAGGTTGAAAATTGTGTACGTTTGCTTAATCCGTTGAGCAATGACTTGGCTGTAATGCGCCAGACATTGATTTTCGGCGGTATGGAAAGTTTGGCTCACAATATCAACCGTAAGAATGCCAACTTGAAGATGTATGAATTCGGCAATTGCTATTTCTTCAATCCTGAAGTTGAATCAACTGCTGAAAAGCCACTTGCTCCATTCTCAGAAGAACAACACTTGGGTATTTGGATGACAGGTGATATGTACCAGGCCAACTGGGCTACTCCTGCTCGCAAATGCACTGTTTATGACTTGAAGGCTGTGGTGGAAAACATCTTTGCACGTTTGGGCATCAATCCTAACGAAATCGTTGCCGAACAAGTGAAGTCTGAACTTTACGCAGCGGCAATTGAATATAAGAACCGTGGAGGTAAGGTGCTTGGTCATGTAGGTATCGTTGCCAACAAGATTAAGAAAGCTACTGATGTAGAACAAGACACATTCTTCGCTGAATTGAACTGGACAGCTCTTGTGAAGATGTCAGTGAAGAAGAAAGTGGAATTCACCGACCTTCCAAAGGCTATGCCTGTGAAACGCGACTTGGCTTTATTGCTTGATTCTGCCGTTTCATTCGCGGATGTTGAAAAGGTTATCCGTAATTCTGAAAAACGCTTGTTGAAGAAGGTGACATTGTTCGACGTTTACGAAGGCAAGAACCTTGAAGCTGGCAAGAAGTCTTATGCGGTGAGCATGACATTGCAGGATGATGAAAAGACACTTAACGATAAGCAAATCGACAGTGTTATGAAGAAAATCATTACCAATTTGGAAAAACAATTAGACGCTAAATTGAGATAATAAATTTATACATTAATATATATACGAAATTATAATATGGGAAGAGCTTTTGAATATCGCAAAGCAAGAAAATTGAAACGTTGGGGCAATATGTCTCGTACTTTCACAAAAATAGGTAAAGAAATCACTATCTGTGTGAAAGCAGCCGGTGCTGACCCTGCAGGAAACTCTCGTTTACGTGTACTTTTGCAAAATGCCAAAGCTGCTAACATGCCTAAAGACACTGTAGAACGTGCCATCAAGAAAGCTACAGATAAAGATGCAAGCGATTACAAGGAAATCGTTTACGAAGGATATGGTCCTTTCGGTATCGCTATTGTAGTTGAAACTGCTACTGACAACAACACCCGTACTGTGGCTAACGTACGTAGCTATTTCAATAAGTTCGGTGGTTCACTTGGAACATCAGGCAGTCTTTCTTTCTTGTTTGATCACAAGTGTGTATTTAAAATCACTCCAAAAGAAGGCGTTTCTCTTGAAGACCTTGAATTGGAATTAATTGACTATGGTGTAGATGAATTGGAAAACGATGAAGATTCAATCGTACTTTACGGTGCATTCGACTCATTCGCTAACATCCAACACTATTTGGAAGACAATGGTTACGAAATTTTGAGTGCAGAATTTGAACGTATCCCAACAGATTATAAAGAAGTAACAGCAGAACAACGTGAACAAATCGAAAAACTTCTTGAGAAGTTTGAAGATGACGAAGACGTTCAAAACGTATTCCACAATATGAAGGACGACGAAGACGCTGAAACTGAAGAATAATTTTTGATACAATTCAACGCTATAATGATGCGCAATGGCTTTTGCTGTCGCGCATCATTTTTTTTTATATTAGTAAGAGTTGAGGTCGCAGTGTCGTTTTTAGAGATTTCATAAGTTGTCGGTGAACTTTGGTTCTGTGTTGTTTTCTGTCTGGTTATAATATGTTATAGAATGTGTTTTAAAAAATTAAAAATTTTAATGATAATGCAATTATGTTGTGAAAAATATTGGTTTTTGACTTGAATACGCATAAAATCGTAACAATTTTTGCTTTTTTACTCAAAGAATGTAAAATATTTCAATAAAAACTTGCAGAGTGTGATAATTTGTTAGTATATTTGTGGTGTTAGCGTAAAATAATAACGAAAAACGACAAACAACTTAAATTTTTTAGGTTATGAAGAAACAATTACTAACTACGGCTCTAATCGCCGGGCTTACCGTAGCCTCTGTTCAAGCAAACACACCTGCTGTTCAAATGCAGCAAGAAGTGGCAGTTGAATCTGCATCTCAGTTTAAAGTATCTAGCAAGGTAATGCAATCTCGTTTCAATTTGTCCGATTCAAAAGTCCTCAAGACTGTACCGGTATCAAATGGGGCAGTAACTATGCAAATTGTGCAAGATGCTGATGGATTTATCCATAAACGTTATGTCACAAAAGATCGTGTAATCGGTGACCGTTTGAGAAATGTAAAACCTGTTGTCAAAGCAGCTGCTTCAACAACACCTTCTTATTATGAGGGATTCGAGGAATATAGGGAAGAACTCGGTTATGACTGGCTTCCTGCAAATATGACTGAAAAGAACTTGCCTCATAACATTCCTACAGCTGAAGACCTTAGCAACTATGTGAACTTTACATGGTGTGCTTATGTTTCCGGTGGTATGTTCTTGCCAACTTCTACAGATGGTGTGAACGAGGCGTTTATCCACTTTGGTTATGACCAGATGGACTATAAAACAGATCCTCCTACATTGAAGAAGGCAGCTATGGAGCAAGATGAATGGTTGATAACTCCTACTATCACTCCTAAGGCTAATGAAAATCTTTATTTCATTGCAGCCATCGAACAATTGAGTGTTTACAATATTGGAGAAGGCTACTTCGATTGGGGAACAGGAACATATACAAAACGTGAATGTGTCAACAATTTGATGGTGATGCTTTCTGCTGATGATGGTAAGACTTGGACTGAAGCTTGGAACTATGAAAAAGATTTTCTAAGCAAAGTGTCAGATCAAGATATTTATTACAGCCGCTTTGACTATGCTCCTTTTAGTGTCGATTTGACTGCTTATAGAGGCAAACCTATTAAAGTTGCATTCCGTTACTGGCGTGTGAAAGACAATATGTGTGGTAACTCAATGTGTTTGGATGGAATCATGGTAGGTATTCCTGAATCAGAAGCATGTTACGTGCGTCCTGATGGTGGTCTTATTGCTGGATTCTCTCAAGATTTTCTTGCAATGAACGTATCATGTATGGTTCTTCCTCCTTATGTAAGAAATCAATGGTTCAATGCATCAGGTACATACGCTGATACTTTCGAATGGGAATTTGCTGACGAAACAAACCCTGAAGCTACAGTTACATATAACGATGCAGATCCAAAAGTGAAATATTCTCCTACACTAACTTCTGCTCCTGTTATGACAGCATCTGTTGGCGGTAATAATCCTTCTACTTTCACATGGGGGGTAAATCCTGATGATCCTTCTTCTAAATCATTCGTTCAATATGGTGGTAACGTAGTAGTTAGTGGTCCTGAAGGAGCTCCTGCAGTTATCGGTTTGGGTAACGCTAATATTACTAAAAGATTCACAACGGCTTCTTTCGGCGAAGGTAGATATTGCTTTGGTACTGGTAGTGCAAATGATTGGGGTGGTACAGTAGATGGTATCGCAAACTTCTTCTCAAAACCGGCTGCTCCTTATTCAATGTCAACTCTTTGGGTTCAAGCAATGATGGACGTTGAGCCTGATACGGAATTTACATTGATTATTCATGAAGTTGACGATTGGGGTTATATGGGTGATACATTGGCTGTTTCAACATGTTATGCTAACCAAGCTGTTGTTACTAATATCTCAAATGAAAAATACTATAGTATTCCTTTCAAATTCTACAAAGTTGATGAATTTGGTTATGAAGTTGAATCTTTCTTAGATGTTAAGTCTGCTATTATGGTTGAATTCAAAGGCTTCAACAATCCTGCAAAGGTTCGTTCTTTCGCTCCTTTCAACCAATTTGAAAATTGCGATGGTGGTGAAAACAACTGTTATGCTTACTTCTTGATAGAAGACAAGAACAAACCTGGAACTTTTGTTCGTAAACAGTTAGACGCCTCTCAATTATTGATAGACTTCAACTCTTCATTCTTGTTCTTCACAGATGCAGTCTACAACTGGATGAAAGTTGACGCTAATGAATTCGTAGCTCCTGTAGAAGGTGGTAATAAGGTATTTGATATCAATACATTCTTCAATCCTCAACCTCAAGGTGCTGATTTTATGACATGGTGGATTGAGTCAGCTGACAAAGCCGCAATGGATGAATGGATTACTACAGAATTTGCTCAGGCTACTGAAACAGAAAATCCTAAGATGACCGTTACTGCAAAAGCTCTTCCTCAAGGAGTTGCAGGTAGAACAGCAGAATTTACATTGAATACTATCGGTGCAAGTGCTAAATTCACAGTTGTTCAAGGTGAAGCAGGCGTTGGCAATGTAGTGGCTTCTCAAGTAGCTGCAAGAGTTATGGGTAACAAACTTGTTGTAAACTACTCAGAAGATGTTAAAGCAATGCGCATATTCTCTGCAGCAGGTCAAATGGTAGGTGCTTATGAACTTCCTCAAGCAGGTCAGGCAACATTTGATGCCAGCAACTTTGCAAAAGGTATGTACATGGTACAGTTTGACAACAATCAAGTTGTGAAGTTTATTAAATAAAAAATAAACACTTTCTTTCATAAAAACTGGGCGGCCTTCCCTTGTGTTAGGGGAGGTCGTCCTTTTTTATGCTATGAATAGATATAAACGAAAAAAGGAACCTCATTTCTGAGATTCCTTTTCGCGCTTCAAGATGGGCTTGAACCAACGACCCCATGATTAACAGTCATGTGCTCTAACCAACTGAGCTACTGAAGCAGGCTTTTATCTTTAAAGCGATGCAAAATTACGACTAATTTTTTAATTGTGCAATAAATTTTCAAGAAAAAAAGAATAAAAATATTCATTTAACGAAGTTTATAAACTCAAAGGTTCAGATTTCAATTATTTATGAGTACTTTCGCAGATGTTAAAAATTCAATAGAACAGACTTTATGAACAAACATCGCAATTTATTGCTTGCACTTACTATAATGCTCTTGGCAGCTCCTGCTTTCCTTTCATTTGCAAAAGCTCCACGAAACGAAAAAGCTGCTGTGATGCGCAATTTATCTATATTTAATTCCGTATATAAGGAGATGGTAATGTCGTATGTTGATACTGTTGACAGTGACAAGGCCATCAATACCGCCATCAGCTCTATGTTGTCAGAACTTGACCCTTATACTGAATATATCCCGGAAGAGGCTCAGGAAGACTTTATGATGATTTCTACAGGTGAATATGGTGGTATAGGCTCTGTAATCATGCAAACTCCTAAAAACGGTGTCTTGATAGCCGAACCTTACGAAAATACTCCTGCTTCACAAGCAGGCTTGCGCCCTGGCGACAGAATCATCAAGATTAACAATGATACTACTTTGGACTGGACCAGTGCCAAAGTCAGCGAACATTTGAAAGGTCAAGTCAATGTGGATTTGACATTGACCGTGGATCGTCCTTATGTTGAGGACAGCATCTTGACTTTCAAAATTACCCGCAAGAAAATCCAATTGCCGTCAGTGCCTTTCTTCAAGGCTTATGACAATGGTATGGGGTATATCAAACTGACTACTTTCAACGAAAATTCTCCGGAAGAAATCAAGGATGCCTTGATGGCTTTGAAAAATGACAAGCGTGTAAAATATATCGTGCTTGACTTGCGTGGCAATGGCGGTGGAGTTTTGGAAAGTGCCATTACAATTGCCAATTATTTCTTGCCGAAAAATATCGAGGTTTTGCGCACCAAAGGTCGTGTGAAACAAAACGAACGTATCTATAAGACTCAAAACAAGCCTATCGATACTAAAATACCATTGGCAGTGTTGATTGACAATGGCTCTGCATCTGCTTCAGAAGTGGTGGCTGGTATCATGCAGGACTTGGATAGAGCGGTGATTATCGGTAATCGTTCTTTCGGAAAGGGTTTGGTGCAATCTACACGCCCATTGGTTTACAACAACCTGTTGAAGGTGACTGTTGCCAAATATTACATTCCAAGCGGACGTTTGATTCAAGCTATTGACTATTCACAGCGTAATCCCGACGGAAGTGTGGCTCGTATTCCTGACAGTTTGACTACTGTATTCAAAACTCGCAATGGCCGTGAAGTTCGTGACGGTGGCGGTATCACTCCCGATGTGGAATACAAATATCCTAAGATGACACGATTAGTTTACAATATCCTTCGTGACAACTGGGATTTCAACTATGCAACCAAGTTCAGAGCGGAACACGACACGATTCCTTCTGCCAGTGATTTCGTGATTACAGATTCTATTTACAACGATTTCAAGCGCTTTATCGACCCTGCGAAGTTTGACTATGACAAGGTTTGTGAAACTGCAGTCAAGGACTTGAAGGATTTGGCAAAATTGGAAGGTTATATGAATGATTCCACAGAAGTGGTGTTCGGCCAGTTGGAGAAACTGCTTCACCACGATTTGGGGCATGATTTGGATACTCACCGCAAGGAAATTGAAACCATGTTGTACTCTGAAATCTTGAAACGCTACTATTTCCAGAAAGGAGTCTTGGAA
>JAHHQT010000058.1 GCA_020026215.1 Muribaculaceae bacterium | reverse complement strand
CGGAATATACAGTGCGGAAAATCCCGACGGGCCACTGGCATTCTGGGCTTCGTTCATTCCATTCACCTCACCATTGGTAATGATGGTCAGAATCCCGTTCGGAGTACCTGTTTACCAAGAAATCATTTCCATTGCCGTCCTATTTGCTACCGTTTTGTTCATCATCAAGATTTCGGCAAAAATCTACCGCGTAGGTATCTTGATGTACGGCAAGAAACCGTCATGGAAAGACTTGATAAAATGGCTGAAATATTAGCATAAACATTACTTTTCATACCAACCGTCGCAATGATTAAACATTTCATTGCGACGGTTGTTTTCTATAGTAAACAGCTAATTTTTATACAGAAAACCACAAATAGGGACAAAAAACATGTTGTTTAACACACTTTATCCCTTATTTTGCGATTTTATGATATTTATCATACACCTTAGATACTTAAAGATTTAACTTTGCAAAAATGCTCTATAATAAGGTATATTATAGATTGGAGACGAAAAAATAAGTATAGTAATTTATAAATTTTATGAACAAAAGAATCTCATTCTCCTTCACTAAACATGCAGTTTTAGCAGGAGCAGTTTTAGGATTGACAATGATTTCGTGTGGAAATGGCAATCAATCTCAAAACCAAAAACAAGCCCCAAATGTGGCTGTTATCACAGTAAATAAAACAGACGCAGAGTTGGAATCTCTGTACCCGACAACTATCAGAGGTAAAAAAGACATCGAAATCCGTCCTCTTGTAACAGGTTTTATCACAAAAGTATGTGTGGATGAAGGTCAAAAAGTAGCAGCAGGTCAAAC
This sequence comes from Muribaculaceae bacterium, assembly GCA_020026215.1. Lineage (GTDB taxonomy): Bacteria > Bacteroidota > Bacteroidia > Bacteroidales > Muribaculaceae > Limisoma. The sequence continues at coordinate 10,849 of JAHHQT010000058.1, read as the reverse complement.
ATTGTTTATTCTTGACCAAGTGCAATATCAAGCTGCTGTCAGCCAAGTTGAAGCTGCTGTTGCTGTCGCTCAAGAAAGTGTAAATAACGCTACTTTAACTGCAAACAACAAAGAAAAACTTTTCGCTAAAAATATCATCAGCGAATACGAAAACCAATTGGCAAAGAACCAACTTTCAATGGCAAAATCACAATTGGCACAAGCTAATGCAGCATTGGTTACTGCTCGCAAGAACCTTTCTTACACTGTAGTTAAAGCTCCATCAGCAGGTTTCGTTGGTACAATTCCTAACCGTGAAGGAGCTTTGGCATCACCATCTTCTCAATATCCTCTAACAACAGTGAGTGACATTGCAGAAGTTTATGCTTACATCTCATTCAACGAAAAACAAGTTCTTGAAATGACAAACGGCGGTGAAACTTCATTGAACGAGGCTTTGGCTAAATTGCCGGACGTAAAATTGAAACTTTCTGACGGTTCAATTTATCCTATCCCTGGTAAATTCTCTACACTTAGCGGTGCTCTTGACAACATGACAGGTTCTGCTTCTGTAAGAATCTTGTTCAAGAACCAAAACGGTATGCTAAGAAGTGGTTCTACAGGTTCAATCGTTATTCCGGTTCGTGAATCTAACGTTTACATCATTCCTCAAAACGCAACATCAGAAATCCAAGACATTAAATATGCTTACGTAGTCAACGACTCTAACAAAGTAGTTTCTACTCCTATCACAATTCTTCCTAACAACGACGGTAAGAACTACGTAGTAACAGAAGGTTTGAAAGACGGTGACCGCGTCGTTATCGAAGGCGTAGGTATGACTATCCGTGACGGAGTAACAATCAACCCAGTTGACGCTAATACAAAAGCAGCTCAATCTGTAACAACTGAAAAAAAATAATCAATCGTAAAGGAGATCAGAAAATATGAAACTTGACTCATTCATTAATAGGCCGGTACTTTCGACCGTTATCTCAATATTTATTGTGATATTGGGTATAGTGGGGTTGCTTTGGCTGCCTGTAACACAATATCCTGATATCGCACCTCCAACAATCACCGTTACTACTACCTATCAGGGTGCAAGTGCACAAACTGTGTTGAACTCAGTTATTGCCCCTATCGAAGAGCAAATCAACGGTGCTGAAGGTATGACATACATGCAATCTACAGCCACCAATACAGGTAGTGCAACAATCACTGTTTACTTTGAACAAGGCATTGACCCTGATATGGCAGCTGTTGATGTTCAAAACCGTGTGGCAAAAGCACAAAACATGCTTCCTGCCGAAGTAAACCGTGTGGGTGTCATCACTCGTAAACGTCAAACATCAATGCTTCTTGCGTTCTCAGTTTACTCTCCTGACTCTTCATACGATACAGAGTTCATCGAGAACTACATGAAGATTAACATTATCCCTCAAATTCAACGTGTATCCGGTGTGGGTGAAGCCATGGTGATGGGTGCCGACTACTCAATGCGTATCTGGTTGAAACCAGACGTTATGGCACAATACCACTTAATGCCTACCGACATCTCTGCAGCCCTTGCCGAACAAAACATCGAGGCTGCTCCGGGTCAATTCGGTGAAAATAGCGACCAAAGTTTCCAATACATCATGCGTTACAAAGGCCGTTTGGTTACAGCTGAAGAATTTGAAAACATCGTAATCCGCGCCAACAATAAAGGAGAAATCCTTTACTTGAAAGATGTTGCCAAATTGGAACTTGGCCGTGTTGACTACGGTTTTGCCAACAAGACAAATGGTATGCCTGCATCATCAGCCATCATCTTCCAAACAGCCGGTTCAAATGCCACTCAGGTTATCGACGGTGTATTGAAAGAAATTGAAATCGCTAAAAAAGAACTTCCAAAAGGTTTGGAATTTATGGTAACCATGAATACCAACGACTTCTTGTTCGCTTCTATCAACGAGGTTGTCAAAACCCTTATCGAAGCGTTCCTATTGGTGTTCATCGTTGTATATGTATTCCTACAGGATATCCGTTCAACTATCATCCCGGCCATCGCCATTCCAGTTGCCTTGGTGGGTACGTTCTTCGGTCTATACCTTATCGGATTCTCACTTAACTTGTTGACACTTTCTGCATTGGTATTGGCTATCGCCATTGTGGTGGATGATGCCATTGTGGTCGTCGAGGCGGTTCACGCCAAGCTGGATGAAGGTTACACTTCTTCTCGTCTTGCTGCCATCGACGCAATGCGTGAAATCGGTAGCGCCATCGTCTCAATCACATTGGTTATGATGTTGGTGTTTGTCCCGGTAGCATTCATTCCTGGAACATCAGGTATCTTCTACCGTCAATTCGGTTTGACCATGGCCATTGCCATCGGTTTGTCAGCATTGAACGCCTTGACTCTTTCTCCTGCGTTGTGTGCAGTGTTCTTGAAACCTCACCAAGCTGAAGGCGAAGGAAATAGCAAGAGACCAAGTTTGGTACACCGTTTCCACACAGGATTCAACAAATTCTACGACGGCGTTCTTACTCACTATAAAGGCTATACAAAATTCTTTATTGATCATAAAATCACTTCATTCGGTATCGTTGGCGGTAGTATTGTTGCTTTGGTTCTATTGATGATGAGCACATCTACAGCATTGGTTCCTACCGAAGATACCGGTGTATTGTTCTGTATGGTGGATATGCCTCCTGCATCTTCTCTTCAAGCAACCTCTAAAGTTCTTGATGAAGTGGACGAAATTCTTGGTGAAGTTCCGGCTATCGAAGCTCGTTCTGAAATCATAGGTTACAGTTTCATGGCAGGTCAAGGTAACACTTACGGTACATTCATTATCAAGTTGAAAGACTGGTCTCAACGTACAGAAGAAGAAAGTGCTTCCAACATTCTTAGTCATCTATACGCTCAGACTAAGGCGAGAATCAAAAACGGTAACGTGATGATTTTCCAACCACCGATGATTGCTGGTTACTCAATCACTTCTGGTTTTGAATTGAAACTACAAGACAAGACTGGTGGTGACATCAACAAATTCTATGCAATTACTCAAGGATTCTTGGCTAAATTGAACCAACGCCCTGAAATCCAAATGGCTTATACCACATTTAACCCGTCATTCCCTCAATATATGATTGACGTGGATATGGCTAAGGCAAAACAAGCAGGTATCAGCCCAAGCACCATCTTCTCTACATTGCAAGGTTACTATGGCGGTATGTACGTTTCCAACTTCAACCGTTTCGGTAAATTGTACCGTGTAATGTTGCAAGCAGACCCGGATTCACGTGTAACTCCTGAAACTTTGAATTCTATCAAAATCCGTAACGGTGCTGAAATGGCTCCGATTTCAAACTACGTTTCTTTGAGACGTGTTTACGGTCCGGATATCATCTCTCGTTTCAACATGTACACAGCGATTGCAGTAAACGGTATTCCTAACGAAGGCTATACCAACGGTGATGCCATCCGCGCTATCGAAGAAGTGGCAGCTGAAACTCTTCCTCAAGGTTTCGGTTACGAATTCTCAGGTATGACACGTGAGGAACAGGAAACATCAGCATCTTCAACAGCCGTAGTATTCGGTCTATGTTTGTTGTTCGTTTACTTGCTTCTTTCTGCTCAATACGAAAGTTACATCCTTCCATTGGCAGTTATCTTGTCAATCCCATTCGGTTTGATGGGTTCATTCATCTTTGCCAAATTGTTCGGAATTGACAACAACATCTACTTGCAAATCGGTTTGATTATGCTTATCGGTTTGTTGGCTAAGAACGCCATCTTGATTGTTGAGTTCGCATTAGGTCGTCGTAAAACTGGTATGAGCATTGCCAATGCTGCCATTGCCGGTGCTGCTGCTCGTTTGCGTCCTATCTTGATGACATCATTCGCATTGATTATCGGTTTGCTTCCGATGATGTTTGCTCACGGTGTTGGTGCTAACGGTAACAGCTCATTGGGTACAGGTGCTGTCGGCGGTATGTTTATCGGTATGATTCTTCAGGTTCTTATCGTTCCTGCTCTATTCGTTATCTTCGAAAAGATTCAAGAAAAATTCGTTCCTATGCAATGGAATGATACTGAAAACAACGATATGCAAGACCAAATCGATCAGTACACTCATTAATTTATAAATTCGTATAAAATATGAAATTCAATAAAATATCAATGGCTTTCATGGTTGCGGTAATTGCCGCAACTATGAGCAGCTGCCATATTTACAAGAAATTTGATTTGCCCAAAGAGGGCATCGCTGGAGAAGTGGCTGAAGCTCAAAAGGCAGAGTACGACTCAACGGCTTTAGGTAATATTTCTTGGGAAGAAATGTTCACCGACCCGCAACTACAAGCATTGATTCAAATTGCTTTGGACCAAAACGCCAATTTGGAAAATGCACGTTTGAATGTCGAAATTGCCAATGCACAACTTCTTGGTGCTAAATTGAACTACGTTCCACAAATCGCAATTACTCCTAACGGAGGTACTGCTTCTTATGGTGGCTCAAAAATCACTCACGATTCTTGGTCTTACCAACTTCCTGCCACTGCAACATGGCAAATCGACTTGTTCGGCGGTCTTCTTAACGGAAAACGCCAGGCTAAAGCTGCTGTTATGCAATCTGAAGCCTACAGACAAGCCGTACAATCTCAAATTATTGCAAGTGTAGCCAACTGTTACTACACTATCGTGATGCTTGAAAACCAACTTCAAGTTTCACAAGAAACTGCCAAACTTTGGGGTGAAAGCGTTGAAGCCATGCAAGCCTTGAAAGATGCAGGCCGTTTCAATGAAGTTGCTGTTGTTCAAAGCAAAGCCAACTACAACAGCATCTTGGCTTCAATTCCACAATTGGAATTGAACTTGCACAAAGCCTACAATGCAATGTCTGTATTGATGAACTCTACACCTAAACACTGGACTGTTGATGCAGCAAGCACTCCTACATTCCCAGAATACCTTAAAGAAGGTGTTCCTATGAGCTATCTTGCAGCCCGTCCTGACGTGAAGGCAGCAGAACAATCATTCGCCATTGCATACTACGCAACCAACCGCGCACGTTCGGCTTTCTATCCTAACATCATGATTTCTGCAGGTGGCGGTTTCACCAACCTGTTGGGCTCATTGATTACCAACCCTGGGAAATGGTTCTACCAATTGGCTGGTCAATTGACATTGCCTTTGTTCAGAAGCCAAAACATCGCTAATTTGAAAGCAGCCAAAGCTCAACAAAAACAAGCGCTTAACTCATTCGAATACGCTGTATTGAATGCAAGTGCCGAAGTTTCTGACGCATTGGTAGCCTATACAAATTATAAAGAACGCTCAATCTACTTGAAAGAACAAGTCTACAACCTTGAAAAGGCAGTTGAATACAACAACGACCTACTTTCATTTGGTACTGCCACTTATCTTGAAGTATTGACCGCCCAACAAATGTTATTAAGCGCTCAAATGTCAATGCTACAAAATGATTTCTCAGTCAACCAGTCTGCAATCAATTTGTATCAGTCATTAGGTGGCGGTCGTAACTAATTTTTATAAACCATAAAATATCAAACCATGATTAGTCCTTTAGCTTATGTTGACCCGACTGCAAAAGTAGGCAACAATGTAACAATTCATCCTTTCGCTTTTGTCGATAAGGATACTGTTATCGGCGATGATTGTGTCATAATGCCTTACGTAAGCATTATGAACGGATCTAAGCTGGGAAAGAATGTAAAAGTATATAACGGTGCCATTATTGGTACCGACCCTCAAGATTTCAAATGGAAAGGCGAACGTACTTTCTGCGAAATTGGGGACAATACTGTAATTCGTGAACAAGTTGTCATCAACAGAAGTATTCACGAAGACAAAGCTACCAAAGTAGGCGCAGACTGCTTCGTTATGGCTGAAACACACATTGGACACGACACAGTAGTCAGTGACAAATGCGTTCTTGGCAACAGCGTACAAATCGCTGGTGACGTGACCATCGGGAGCTGTACCATTCTGTCGACCTCTGTAAAAATCAATTCTGGCAGTAAGTTGGGCAAATGGGTATTCGTTAAAGGAGGCAGTAGAATCTCCGGCAACGTTCCTCCATACGTAATTATGGCGCACAACCCGGTTTCTTACTATGGTGTCAACGCAATGGTAATGCGCGACAAGGCTAAACGCTTCAATGATGCTATCATTGACGATATCGCAAAAGCATACCGTCACATTTACCAATGCAACACCTCTCTGTTCAACGCTATCAGACGTATCATGGCTGTCATTCCACAAAGTGATGAAAGAGATGAAATATTGAAATTTATCAAAGACTGCGACAACAAGATTGTGGCTCTCCCTAAATTGGATATGTACTAATCTTTGAATCATAAAAAAGGAATCCCCGGTTCCATCAGGAATCGGGGATTTTCTTTATAAATATTTCTTGGAAACTAAATAAAAAAGTCCGCATAACTGCGGACCTTTTGTACGTTTGTTGCTTATATTCAAGCAACATTACAAACCTAACATAAAACCATCATTTAACTTTCTAACTCGTTTCACAACGAACTTTGAAAAAATCTAATACTCCATATTATATATCGTAGTGTTTAACCATTATTCGATTTTTTCATATCGGGAGATACTTTATCTCTTCCGACATTACAAAGATACAACACCTTTTTTACGTTTGTATCTCATTATTAACCTATATATAAATAGTTTTTACGTTAATATAAAGATATTTTATTAATTTACAATAGATTAATATTTCACGAATGCTGGTAAAATATAAACAATAATATTACTCAATAACGCCAATTTTCATAATATCATCCTCAAAAGACTCCCGATTTTTGGCTTTATTCTTAACTCTGTTACGATAAGTATAGATGGTATTGACAGAATACTTCAAGAACTCTGCAATTTTTGAACTGTCGTTGATGCCCAAACGAAGCAGGGCGAATATCCTCAATTCCGTATTCAAGCGGTTAGGAACATCCATCGTAAAACGGTCATCCTCGTTCAAAAGGTTGTTCACATCATCAATAAAAGTAGGATAGATTTTCAAGAAGGCATTGTCAAACTCTTCATAAAATCCCTTGTGCTGGTCTTCGTTGAATTTATTAGACTTGATTTGCTTGTAAAGGTCTTCCGCCTGACCTAAAGACAGCTTACGGCCTACCAATTTGGTAAACACATCCAAACGCTTCATATAAACGGAACACAATCCCAAAAACTGCCCCATGTACTCGTCCTTAATGGAGTTGGCATCCACCAATTTGCGACGCGCCTCAGACAGTTTCTTCATTTGTCGCATTAGGAAGAAAATAGCAAACACCAAACCTACAGCCAAAAGGGATACCACAACAACATAGCCTTTTAGCATACGCTCGTGCTGGCGTACCTCGGCACGATGGGAAGATTCAATGACAGGGAGCATCTTGGAGGCATTGTAAACACGGACTTGCGCATTACAGAATGCGGCATCCTCGATAGAGGCGTAAATATAGTTATAAGCATTGTCAATATACCCCATGTCAAACAGCATCATTGCCAAGCGGAAAATAGCGGCATTTTCCTTCACCGAACATATAATATCGGATTTCGCAGATTTTATATAGTAGTTAATGGCCTTTTGGTTATCCCCTACTTGATCGTAGATGAAAGCGACCATCGCAGCAGCAATACCATATTCATTAGTGCTGACAGGCAAATCTTCCATTAAATCCAAAGCCAAAGTCTTGCCTAATTCCAATTTCCCGGCATCTATCGCCTGTTCTACAGAGTATAAGCGATGTTGGATATTGGTTTGTGGCAAGGAAGCCACCCACTTGTCACGAAAATGACGGGTACGTGCACTGAACTCGCCATAGAATGCCACATCTCTGCCTAATGAGTTTAGAGCGAAGGAATTGATACGATAACCCGCCTCATAATAATTGGACTTTAACGCTTCTGGAATTTCATTGACATCTATCGACTCAAAATCATCGCGGGCCTCAGCATGGAAACCCAAGATGATTTCAGGCCGCAATTTCTTCAATCGGGCAATCAGCATATAGTATTTGTCGTTCAATTCGCGGGCCATGTCTTGTGCCCTTTCAAAATAGACCAATGAGGAATCCGCCTTAAACAGCTGATATTCTTCGCCTAATTCTATACAAAGGTCAATTTTGCTGGGAGTCACCATTTTATAGACACTCATCAGTTTTTTCAAACTGTCCAGTTGTGCCTGTTTTCTGGCATCATACATCGGCTTGTTTTTCAAAAGGTTATTCAAAGACTGAAGTTCGCCATCCAATTGGGCGTAGGTATTAGGAGTGGCAAACAAGCTAAAAACCACCAATAATAGGAATATATATTTTTTCATCGAAAATATAAATAGAATATAGTCATTAGTTATTAATACACAAATATATAGCAAAATTTAATATAAACCAAAATAATGATAATTTTAGGAGAAATCCGTCTATATTTCACCGATTTTCCGTTGGCAAAAGAAACTAAAAGAATAAGATTCGGAATTTATCACTAATTTTGCAATAAGGAAGCAATTAGATACAGCGAGCACATTAAGGCAACCCTAAAATTGGGAACACCGATTATCATCGGCCAACTGGGGATTATCATCCTTGGATTTGCCGATACTTTAATGGTTGGACGATACAGCACAGACGCTCTCGCCGCCGCTTCCTTTGTCAATAATATCTTTACCTTAATCACCATTCTCTTGATGGGATTCTCCTACGGAATCACACCGCTCATCAGCTCCCTGTTTTCACGCAAAGAATACAATCGTGTCGGCGCAGAACTGAAAAATGCACTTTTGGCAAACAGTATCTATTGCACATTGTTGGTTATTGCGATGCTGATATTCTATGCCTTTATCGATAAAATGGGGCAACCCGAGCATCTATTGCCACTTATCAAACCTTATTACTTGATTATTCTGTTTTCCATGTTCTTCGTGATGCTCTTTAATATCATGCGTCAGTTCACCGATGGCATTATGCGCACGCCAATTGCCATGTGGATATTGATTACAGGCAACTTCATCAACATCATTTTCAATTATTTCTTAATTTATGGTGTAGGATTCTTCCCTGAAATAGGATTGGTGGGAGCAGGAGTCAGCACACTATTCTCCAGAATTTTAATGGTGGTGATTTACGCCTGGCTATTTTGGAACAGCAAGAGTCTACGCCCCTATCGCAACGGTTTCTTGGAAAACAAAATCAACCACAATGGAGTGAAAAGCATTACCAAACTGTCGTTTCCTGTTTCTTTACAAATGGGTATGGAAACGGCAACTTTCACCGTCAGCGCCATTATGATTGGCTGGATTGGAGCCGTGGAAATGGCAAGTTATCAAGTCATGGTCACCATCGGCACTTTAGGTTATATGTTCTACTACGGATTCGGGGCAGCCATTGCCATCCGCATTGCATCCTACTTGGGAATCAATGATATTGTCAATCTGAAACGTGCCGCTTCATCGGGCTATAAAGTATTGTTAGGGCTTGTGGTCATGGCAAGTGCCATAATCTTCTTTTTCTCAGAACCGTTGATTTCCATTTTCACAAACGACGAAGCTGTTCGCATCACTTGTGGAACATTAATTATTCCTCTTATCCTCTATCAATTGGGCGATGCCACACAAGTCGGCTATGCCAACGCTTTGCGAGGCACATCGAAAGTCATGTCTATGATGTGGATTGCTTTGATTAGCTTTGTTTTGGTCGGTATTCCATCCGCCTATACTTTGGGATTTGTCGTGGATATGGGGGTTGTCGGCATCTTCCTTTCCTTCTCGGTAGCCTTATTCACTGCGGGATTATTGTTCTACATCCAATTCAGAAAGGCCGTTAAAGCGTTAGAGCCATAGTTTGAAGTGTTGCAAAGGCAATTTGTCATTGAAATAGCAAATGCCTATTTTGCCGTTGGTAAAACTCATTCCTGCACCTACATTATCGATATACTGCAATAATTCTTCCCAAAATTCGTGATTTTGACTCACCTTGTGCATATTTTTCACCACCACAACATATCTTTCTTGCGTAAGTCGATCTGTCAAGCCCTTTGACAACCCTTCTGCGGCTTGTTCCACATACACAAATGGGAAATCATGGGCTGAAAAGTAATTTGCGAGGGCACTATTTCTATCCGAACTCTCCTCCACCCTATCGGGGAAAGAAGTTGACTGAAAAATCTCTGGATATTTGGCAATTGTTCCCACCACAGAGAGTTTTACCTTCATGGAATAGGACATCAACGCCAAACTCTCAGTCAATTCCAAATTGCCAAAAGCCAAGATAGCATCTGGCTTGAAATAGTTAGTCACGCGGAACACCAGTTTGCCCACAGATAATGGCGTGCAGTTCTTGCGGTGCTTGGCTTTTTCTATATGATAGGCTTCTGTTATCGTTTCATAGGCATAGAATTGCGCCTTTTCGCGAAGCACACGCAACACGAAACGGAAAGCAAAAGGGGAATGGATACCAAACCCCTTGCTTGTACGTAATCTGCCTAAGGCAGTATAACATCTGCTCAGTTTACTCATTTTCTTTCTTGACAACGCATTTGTTACCGAAAATCAATGCTGCAATCAAAGCCAAATAAATGACAATAATTGCCACATAAGCAATGTTTTCAGTTACTTTAATGGATTGTGGGTCAAACTTAAAGGTAATTTCGTGTTCACCGGCAGGAATAGCCAAGGCTCTCAAAACATAGTTCACACGACCGATTTCAGCAGGAGTGCCGTCAATGTCAGCCGTCCATCCCCAAGGGAAATAGATTTCAGAAAATACAGCCAAACCGCCGTTTTGTGATTTAGACTGATATTTCAATTCGTTCGGCTTGTAGGAAGTTTCATAGATGGTATCTCCC
>JAHHQT010000057.1 GCA_020026215.1 Muribaculaceae bacterium | reverse complement strand
TTCGCTAATCACCAAATTTATAAGCACTTACAATTCGTCGAACTCACGTTAATTTTATGATATCTGTGGATATTTTATTTTAGATACAAGAGTATATGGAAAATGTTAAAGATATGCTGATAGATTACGAAAACGATCTTATGCATACTTTTGATGAAGATAGGAAAGGTACAGACAGTCGAGCCGCTTGATGCACATTCAGGAAGTTTATGAAATTCAGTGATTTAGCGATAAGACTATCTATACGGAAGCCAGACTTGCTTTCCGTGAGGATACAAAAGAACGAGGTCCTTGACACTGTCAAAGACCTCGTTCCTATTTTATGTAATTCGGTTTTATTCTTTATCCACCCAATCGCCGTTGGATTTAATCAAGTCTATCAAGTGTTGCAAGGCATCTTCCTGTGGAATATTTCTCTCCACACATACCTTATTCTTATAGAGGCTCACCTTGTTCACGCCTGCACCAACGTAACCATAATCAGCATCGGCCATTTCACCCGGGCCATTCACAATACAGCCCATCACACCGATTTTCAAGCCTTTCAAGTGTGATGTAGCAGCTTTGATGGTTTGTACGGTCTTTTGCAAGTTGAACATGGTTCTACCGCAACTTGGACAAGAGATGAATTCAGTCTTGGTCATTCTCAAACGTGATGCCTGCAAAATACCGAATGCAAAACGAACAGCATCTGATTTAACCGCCAAATTATCAGCTTCCAACCAGATACCGTCAATCAAACGGTTGATTAGCAATGTTCCGAAGTCAGCACCTGCTTTCAACTGTACATCTTCCACTTCCTTGTCATCGTATTTGAATTTTACAATCACCGGAAGACGGCATCCCAAGTCAGTCATCTTATGAATGTAGGCTTGTACCTCACCGACAGGATTGACGTGTGAAGAAGTCAATACCAGAACAGCATCGTTCAAGTCATCACGTTTCATCAATTCTTCGGGAGCTGTCGATGCGTCCACTTCCAACAAATGGAATAGCAATTCGTCAGCCACATAGAAATCAGGCTTCAATTCGCAACCTTCCATATCCGCCTTGGTCAATGCAGATAAAACGATAGGAGCCTGGCCACCGCCCACATTGGCGCGAGCGTCGCTTTCACGGCGTTGCGGTGCGAAATAGTCGTAACCTTTGGAATATGCACCTTCGATATGTTTGTGCCCTTTACGAGCCACGATATAATCAACAAGTTTTTTGGCAACAGGCACTTCTATTTCAGGTTCTTCGCTCAAAGAAACACGGACCGTATCTCCAATGCCTTCTGATAACAAAGTTCCGATACCCACTGCCGATTTAATTCTACCGTCTTCTCCGTCACCGGCTTCAGTCACACCCAAGTGCAAAGGGAAATGCATGTCTTCCTTGTCCATGGCAGCAATCAAACGGCGTACAGTTTCCACCATCACCACCGTATTGGAAGCCTTGACAGAAATGACAACATCTGAGAAATTCTCATCGCGGCAAATGCGCAAGAACTCCATTACAGATTCCACCATACCGAAAGGATTGTCCCCGTAGCGGCTCATGATTCGGTCAGAAAGAGAGCCATGGTTCACTCCCAGACGAACGGCAGTCTTGTGTTCCTTGCAAATGTCAAGAAACGGTATGAATTTTTTTCTGATTTTTTCGATTTCCAACTTGTATTCCTCGTCGGTGTATTCCAACTTTTTGAACGTACGAGCTACATCAACAAAGTTACCCGGATTGATACGCACTTTATCAGTAAGGGCAGCCCCAGCGAAAGCAGCACCCGGATTGAAGTGAATATCAGCTACAAGAGGTTGCATATAGCCGTCGGCGTGCAATTTTTCACGAATCAAGCCTAAATTTTCAGCCTCCCTCACTCCCTGAGTTGTCAATCGTACATAGTCGGCACCGGCATCGCTAATGCGTTTGCATTGAGCCACACTACCTTCGATGTCGTTTGTTGAAGTAGAAGTCATGGATTGGATGCGGATCGGATAATCCCCTCCCAATGGTACTCCCGACACATTTACGACCGAAGACGAGCGACGTTTGTAATCAAAATCATTCATTATTTAAACTAAAATTTTTTAGCGATTCAAATTAGCATTTGAATTTATAAGTTACTTGTGACAATTCTTCGTTTGCCTTTACAATTTTATTGACAAGATTGTTCTTGTAAGCCTCGAACTTACGAGCGATATTTTCATCAGACATAGCCAACATCTGAACAGCCAAGATTGCTGAATTCAAACCGGCATTGATACCTACAGTAGCCACTGGAATTCCCGGAGGCATTTGAACGATGGCAAGCAAAGCATCCATACCTTCCAAAGATGATTTAATAGGCACTCCAATCACAGGGACTGTAGTCTGTGCGGCAATTACTCCAGGAAGATGCGCAGCCATACCTGCAGCAGCGATAATCACCTTAATGCCACGATTTTTTGCATACTTTGCAAATTCCGTAACCTGTTCGGGAGTACGGTGTGCTGACAATGCATTTATTTCGAAAGGGATTTCAAATTCATCAAACAACTTTGCCGCCTTTTCCATCACCGGCAAATCTGATGTACTACCCATAATGATACTTACCACTGGTGTCATAATAATCTCATATTTAAATTAATACAAAAAGAATACACAAACAAAGCCGTTCAATGCACCCATCAGCACTTGCCAAAGGGTATGACGTTCCATGGCGATACGTGAAGTTCCCAATATTCCTGCCACGATAATTGCGCCACAGATTACCGGCAATAATTCGAAGACTCCATCACCATCTTCGTTGATACGGCACAGCAAGGCTATCAAGCCACCGATACCCGCCATGTGCGCACTGATTTTCCAACGGAAGTTGATAAACAGCGAAACCAAAGCTGCACAACCGCCACCGAACATGAACATCCACAACCATTCAGGAGCGTTGATCATCAACAAATAAACGGCAGTTGCCACATAGCAGACAATAGTGATGATGTAAGGAATCAAGCGCTCCTTACGGTTATTTAATTGAGGGTCATCGATAATTTTCAAAAATTTCAGTAGCAAAATCAATGTTACAGGAATCACGCATGTCAACAGGAACACGAATGAAATAATCACCAATTTTGTTGACAAAGTCAATACCAACAGATTTGACAGCCATAATGCCACAATCACACCATAGGTAGGCATCAAAAGCGGACTGAGTAGAATCGAGAAGAAACTTGACACATAGTGAAGTATTCTCATCGCCTGAGCTTCAAAAGTATTTAACATAGTCATTTTATCCATTGTATATTTTTCTATAATTCTTTTCGTAGTCTTGCCACCGGGATAGACATCTTTTCTCTGTATTTGGCTATCGTACGGCGTGCGATTTCATAACCCTGCTCTTTCAGCATATCGCAAAGGCGTTCATCGGAATAAGGCTTCTTCTTGTTCTCACCATCAATGATTTCCTTCAGTTTCACTTGAATTTCGCGAGAAGAAACATCTTCACCCGATTCATTCTTCAAGCCTTCGTTGAAGAAGAACTTGATAGGATACACTCCACTTTGTGTCTGCACGTATTTTCCGGCTGTGGCACGCGAAATGACCGATATGTCGTAGTTAGTTATAGCTGCAATGTCTTTCAGCACCATCGGGCGCAATGAGGAGTCATCATTGGTAAGGAAGAACTCCTTTTGCCATTCCACAATGGCATGCATGGTATTGAACAGTGTTTCCTGACGCTGACGAAGCATCTTGATAAAATTTGATGCCGATTCGTATTTGTCGCGGATATAGGAAAACGTGTTCTCCTCACTTTTCTTCAAGGTCTTTTGCGCCGACATCTTGTCGAATTCTGCCTTGAAACTGTCTTCAATCTGCAATTCAGGAATGTTGTTGACAAGCGTAAGCGTAATGATATCGTCATCATCCACCTCAACATTGAAATCGGGTGTGATGTGCTGCGCAATGCTACTCTCTCCCCCTGCATAGAGCGACCCCGGTTTTGGGTTCAAGGTCTTGACCACACGGAGAATCTTCTGGAACTCCTCTGCCGTCAAGCCCATGGCACTCACAATCTTGTCGAAGTGCTTCTTGGAAAATTCATCAAAGTAGCGGTCAATAATTTCGTATGCCGCCATATTGTATTTGGAATTGCCTTCCATTCGTTCCAACTGGAGCAACAGGCAATCACGCAAATTTTCTGCACAAACTCCTGCTGGATCCAAGTCACGAATCATCTGCAATACTTCATCGATTTCCTCATCCGACACCTCCAGTCCAACTTGAAAAATCAAGTCATCGGAAATGGCTGATATAGAACGAGTCAAATAGCCGTTATCATCGATATTGCCAATGATATAGTCCGCCATCATGCGTTGTTTGTCCGTCAGAGGGCGTTCGCTGATTTGACTAGTAAGATAGTCAAACAAAGTTTCTTCCGAGACCAAAATCGGTTCCAGATACTCTTCATCTGCACTATGGTTGGAAACACGTGTACGATAGGACGGAATGTCCTCCTCGTTCTTGTAGTCCGCCTTTTGCATGTCGTCCGCCGACTCCTTGAAGTTTTCGCCGTCTTCAGTTTTCTGCGTGTCAGTATCTATCGGATCGACTGTGACCAATGCGGGATTATCCTCTATTTCATGGCGAACATCCTCTTCCATCTCAGGGCCGGTTTTCTCCAGCATTTTCACAAACTGAACTTGCAACGGAGAAAGTTTCTGTTGCAGTTTCTGCTCTTGTGTCTGATGTAAGGCTTCTTTCATGAAAGTTAGTTATCTTGTTTTAATCTTGTGCGAAGATAATGATTTTAAGCGGTAAAATATCGTTTAAAACTCTTTTTAACGAAACCTCCGTACTATTTGCCAAAAATCATTGTAACTACGGTCTGGCCAACGGCTTTCAAGGTCGCAGCATCAATGTGTTCCATAGTGTCATCCACTGTATGCCATTGCGGACAGAATCCTGTCTCGGAATCCAAACGCTGGTCAATGACATCCACGCAAGGAATACCGCCTTTGATGACAAACACATGGTCGTCGGTCATGGCACCGCCCTGCTTGTTGACAAAGTATTTGGAGTAGCCCAAATTGGCAGCGGTTTCCCAAAGTCGGTCCACTACACCACCACAATGGTTCACGGAAAAATATTCACGAAAGAAAGTAGCGTTTCTGTCACCTACCATATCCAGCAAAATGCCGAATGCAGGACGTGTATAGCCTGTGCGGTGAGGATTCTGTACCCAATATTGAGTACCCAATGCCCAGCTTTCAGGGTCGTCAGCTCCGGCATCACCCCAGTCCTCTGCATCAGTGAAAAGAATATCGACACCCACTTGCGGTTCGTTTTCCGACAACACACGGGCAATTTCCAAAAGCACACCGACTCCGCTTGCGCCGTCGTTCGCACCCATCACAGGAGCTTTCGTGTCGTTCTTGTCATTGTCGGCCCAAGGACGGCAATCCCAGTGCGCCAACAAAAGGATACGGTTCATCTTTTCAGGATAATATTCTCCAATAATATTTCTGACCTCCAGCATCGTGCCATCATAAGCACGCATGGTGGTTTTCTGTTCATAGACTTTTGCCTGATGGCGTTGTAATTCCAACACCAAGTAGTCACCGCATTTACGGTGAGCTTCGGTATTAGGCACACGAGGGCCGAACGCACATTGCGCATCAGTATATTTGTAAGCGCTGTCACCGTTGAACACCACCGCAGGAGTGAAGGCTTTACCCTCCTCCTTATCGGCAGAAACAGGACGTTTCGCCGCATTCGAGCAACTGGACATGGTTGTAAATATTATCAGTAAAGTGAATATATTCTTCAACATTTCAATCGTATTTTTTATTCATTAATTCTCATTTATGGAAATATCGTCGCATGGCAGCCGCTGTAGCAAACGAAGTGATGAATCCCACCAACGCCACAATGCCCGAAACGGCAATAATATCCACGAACTCTACCGAAACGGGATAGGACGTGATAATCAGACTGCTGGAGTTGGAACTCATTTTTATAAAGCCGAACTGCTGTTGCAACAGACACAACACCAAGCCGATGACGATACCTACCACTGCTCCGGAAAGCGAAATCAGCCATCCTTCGGTAACGAATATCTTGGAAACCGCCTTTTGCGATGCGCCCAACGAACGCAACGTTCCGATATTCTCTTTCTTTTCGATAATCAAAATAGCCAGTGTACTGATAATGTTGAACGATGCGATAATCAGTATAAAGCCGAGCAATAGGAAGGTTATCCATTTCTCCATGTTAATCATCTTCAACGACTCACTGTGCTGCATCAGACGATTCTCCACCACATAGTCCCCGCCCAATTGCTTAGCAATGGCTTTCATGACAGATTTTTCATCAGCGTCGTTTTTCAGCTTCACCTCAACTGCCATAACTTCTGTATCATAGTCAAACAGACGTTTTGCCACATCCATTGACACAAATACATAGTTCAAGTCATATTCAGGCTGTTACAATTCGAACACCCCCGAAACCATCGTTTCGGTATGGCGGAATGCCGAAACAGGATTGGCAGGATTGACTGCTCCACGCCGTTTGGGACAATACAAGTCCAACGGCACATAATATCCCGGATGCGCCTGTAGGGCAACTGCCGTACCCACGCTCAACACGGCAAAGTCCTTTTCGCCGTCAGAGAGCATATAGCATCCGTCTTCCTTCACCAACGAATTGATGTCGGTCATTTCATCATAGTTGTCACTTACGCCTTTCAGCATAATGGGAATTTGCTTTTCCCCATAAATGGCAAGAGCGTTGTCGACAATCGTGGAAGTAACGTCCTCAATGCCCTCAACACCCTTTACTATTTGCATCACGCTATCGCCATTGGCAATGGTTTTACCCATTTTAGCCGTGATTTTAATTTGTGGATCCAGTTGCGACAGTTTGACATTCACAAAGTCGCTGAATCCGTTATATACCGACAAAACGCAGACCATCGCCATTGCCGTAACTGCCACTGCACATACAGAAATAGCGGAAATGATACTGACAGCCGTGTGTGATTTCTTTGCAAAAAGATACCGTGCGGCTACTTTGAATGAAAATCGATTCATAGTCTGCAGTTTGACGACTTGCCGCCTACTCCTGTTCGTCGTTTTTGTGCAACGAAGGGTCCTGTTTCAACAAGTTGTCGATATGTTCTATATAATCCAGGGAATCATCAATAAAGAATGACAATTCCGGCATTTTACGCAATTGGTAGCGTACGATTTTCGCCAATTCAAAACGGATGGATTTGGCGCTATTGTTGATGTTTGTCAAAATTTCATCAGCCTTGTCCGAAGGGAAGATACTCAAATATCCTTTTGCCACGCTCAAGTCAGGAGATACCCTGACTGCGCTGACTGACACCAATACACCACCCAAAGCGGCTGTTTGGCGACGGAACAATTCGCTCAATTCCTTTTGCAACAAACGTGCTATTTTTGCCTGTCTTGTACTTTCCATATAATCAAGTTGATAATTTATTCTGCTAATATACCATTAATATTTCAACCGACGAAATTTAACTTTAGTTCGCCTGTCCTTATTATTTTTTTCTAATCAATGTCAGACCGTCACGAATCGGCAAAATCACCTTTTCCACACGGTCGTCATTTTTAACAAAGTCGTTAAAGTTAAGGATTCCTTCTGTCTGTGCATCCAATTTCTTTCCATAGTCCACAACTTTCCCGTCCCACAGCGTATTGTCGGCAATGATGAAGCCTCCCGGAGTAACATAGTCGAACACCAAGTTATAGTATTCGGTATATTCACGCTTGTTGGCATCCATAAACACCAAGTCGAACTTCATGTTCAGCTGCGGAATCAATTCGCGTGCATCCCCCACGTGCAAGTGCAACTTTTCAGCCACAGGCGATTTTGCGAAATGTTCGCGGATAAAGTCTTCCAACTCATCGTCAATTTCAATCGTGTGGAGTTCTCCGCCCTCTGCCAAGCCCTCTGCCAGTGAAACTGCAGAGTAGCCTGTAAACGTGCCTAATTCCAAAATGCGTTGCGGGCGAATCATACGCACAAACATTTTGAGCAATCGGCCCTGCAAATGACCGGAACACATACGGGGACGCAAATGATAAAGATGGGTTTCCCTGTCCAAATTCTTCAAGAATTCGCCTTCTTCATCAATATGCGCCAATATATAGTCTTCTAATTCTTCTGTCATAACTTTTAAACCTCAGGTTTTTCCAAGTTTGGCAAGTCGTAGTTGGCATAGTTTTCCAATACGTCCTGCACATTGTTAATTTCAAGGAATGTAGTTCCCTTGCCTTCGCCGAAACCGCCACCTACGTATGCTATAGTATCTTCCGATGAAATCAAGCCCAAGTCAATCAAGTGTTCCAAACCGTGATACAAGTATTCGCGGGATGAAGCGACTTTCTTTTGATAAACTGAATAGACACCAAATGAAAGAGACAATAGTCGGGTTACATGTTTGTAGTAGCACAATGCCAATGTCGGGCTGATGCCACGGAATGATGAAATATAACGCGCTGTTCTGCCTGTGTAACTGTCAGTGACAATTGCTTTTGAGCCCACTTCGTATTGAGAGTGTACGGCTCCATGAGTAAGGAATGCTGTGACACTGCTTGCCGAACGAGCAAATGAAGTATAGTGAGCCATAGTTTCCTTTGCCACCGCCTCTTCAGTTTCAGCAATGACGCGAGTCATGGTTGAAATGGCTTCGATAGGATAATTACCATAAGCAGTCTCGCCGCTCAACATCAACGCATCCGTATGTTGGAACACAGCATTTGCAATGTCCGAAACCTCAGCACGGGTTGGGCGAGGATTGGTAATCATGGTGTGAAGCATCTGAGTCGCCACGATAACAGGTTTGTGACGGCTGACACACTTTTGAATCAAAGAGCGTTGGATAATCGGAATTTTCTCGGCTGCCACTTCAATACCCAAGTCACCACGGGCAATCATCACACCATAAGCCACATCAAGAATTTCATCGATGTTGTCCACACCTTCCTGGTTCTCGATTTTGGCAATGATTTTAATCGGACTGTTGTGAGCATCCAAGATGTCCTGAATACCCATAATGTCTTGTTTGTTTCTGACGAATGAGTGGGCAATGAAGTCAACGCCCATTTCAATCGCATAACCGATGTTGGTGATATCTCGTTGTGTCAACGATGGCAATTTCACACTTGCACCCGGGATGTTCACGCTCTTGCGAGAGCCCAACTCACCGTCATTCTGTGCGACACAGTGCAAAAAGCCTTCGCCGTCAATTTCTTCAATCAAAAAATCCAACTCACCGTCGTCCATAAGCAGGTGCATACCCACTTTGACGTCGTTGGCAATATTCGCGTATGACAGGCAGATACATTCCTTGCTTGTCAACTGGTCAGGATTGCCACAAACCTTGAGTTGGTCTCCGGTAGCGAATACCAGATTTTCATCATCTATATTTGCAGTAGTACGGATTTCCGGACCTTTGGTATCCATCAGAATACCGATTTGGTCAGAAACGGCGCGTACGTTACTGATAATTCTTTCAAAACCGTCTTTTTGGATGTGTGCGGAATTCATTCTGACAACGTTCATACCATTGTCAAAAAGTTTTTGTACAAACTCTTTGTCACAACGGCGGTCAGAGATAGTGGCTACAATTTTCGTGAATTTCGTTCTAATCATTTGATAAATAGACTAATAAATTAAACATCTAAATTCACAGTAATAGACAAAGGGATTATTTTTTAATGCTTTAATTATTCAACGCTTCCACTGCAAGTCTGTAGCTATCCAAGCCGAAACCTGCAATTACACCTTTACAAGCCGGTGCAATCATAGAAATTCTACGATAATCTTCACGCGTATGAACATTCGAAATGTGTACTTCGATAACCGGAATATTTATAGATCGTATTGCATCTGCAATGGCAATCGAAGTGTGTGTATAAGCTCCTGCATTCAACACAACACCGGCATATTCCTTTCTTGACTCTTGAATAAAGTCAATAATATCGCCCTCATGATTACTTTGACGGTAATCAATCTCAATAGCCGGGAATTTGGCCTGCAATTCTGTCAAATAATCTTCAAAAGATTTTTCGCCATAAATGTTTTTCTCGCGTATTCCCAACATATTCAAATTAGGGCCATTGATTATTAAAATTTTCATATTATACGGCTGATTGTTGTGTTATTTTTACTTTTTCAGTAAGTTTGTTCAGCAAACTTATCTTGCAAAATTAATAAATTTTGATGTAATATCGCTATCAATGCGTGAAATAGATGATATAAATCGTATAATTTCAGATTTTCAGACCTTCTTGATTTACGAAAAAGGGCTGGCGAAAAACACATCCATCAGCTACACCGACGATGTGAACAAGCTGCTTCACTATCTGGAAGGCGCAAATATCACGCTTAGAGACACATCCGAGGATAATTTGCACGAATTTCTCGCCTCGCTTCACGACATTGGCATCCATCCGCGTTCACAGGCAAGAATCGTTTCGGGCATCCGTTCATTCTTCCATTTTCTAAAGTTGGAAGGCTATATTGAGAACAACCCGACCCAACTGCTGGAACAACCTAAAATAGGGCGCAAACTTCCCGACATACTTTCCATCGAAGAAATCAACGCGATGGAAGAAACCGTCGATACCTCCACCTACGAAGGCATTCGCAACAAGGCGATTATCGAAACCATGTACAGTTGCGGACTGCGCGTCTCGGAACTGACAGGACTGAAAATGTCGAATCTCTATTTTGAGGAAGAATATATCATTGTGGACGGAAAGGGAAACAAACAACGCATGGTTCCCATTTCGCAATATGCCATGTCGTTGCTCTACGACTATTTCGACGAGCGTGGCAACCTTACCCCAAAACGAGGCAGCGAGGACATCGTATTCCTCAACCGACGTGGCGGACAAATGTCGCGCGTCATGGTATTTTACATCATCAAAGGGTTGTGCGAGAAATGTGGAATCAAGAAGAATATCAGTCCGCACACCTTACGACATTCCTTTGCCACCCACCTGCTTGAGGGTGGGGCAAACCTACGAGCCATACAGCAGATGTTGGGACACGAAAGCATCACAACTACTGAAATTTATGTACATATCGACCGTAGTTACCTACGTCAAGAAATCTTAGAACATCATCCGCGAAGCGGCAAATAGCATTTCTTATTCCTTTTTGACACCGTCAAAAAAAGGATTAACAATCAGTTTGAAATTTTTCATATTCACAGTGTGTTTAAATTTCTAACTAAATTTAGGATTATATACGATTGCGACACAATACCTACCCTCACACCAAGTTAAAATCACGGAAATCTCGCCATAACAGAAACCCTCAGAATTATGCTTCCTAAACTTAACTTGATAGTCAGCTTCGAATGCTTCAAGAGCCTCCCTTCTCCTTATCTCATCAGTGATGTCATCTGCACTATAACTAGAGAAACGACATCCTTCGTGTTCACTTGTTCTTTGATCATAGCAACAACAGCCTCATGAGCTTCTTTTACCTTCTTCCAACTGGCAACAGAGGAAAAATATAGAAAGACTCCAACTCCTTTTATTTCATTGTTCCCTTTTCTCGAGACTCCGAACTCGACTTTATCCAAGCCATGGTATGGTCCGGAAAAAGCGCACCAATCTTTCGTCCTTTTGGTCAGTCTATATCCAGCTTCCTTTTCCAATGTTTCACAAAAGGCGTTAAAATCATTTGGGATATAGTATTTTCCATCAAACATTAACAATTCAGGATTAAAAACAAGAAGCCCTGGTTTTGCCGACAATAAAACAGAATTCGAAAAAAACAAGACCAATAA
>JAHHQT010000056.1 GCA_020026215.1 Muribaculaceae bacterium | reverse complement strand
AGTTAGAAGCGATGTCACGGTGCATGTGACCGCAGCAAAGTTGGATGTGGTCTTTATGACGAACCAAGATTTCTTCCAATCTTTCCAAGTTTTCGAAACCTTCATCCATGAATCCCATACCAGCTTCAAATGGTGGGTGGTGTGTGAAGATAAGAGTTTTCTTTCTTGGTTGTTCATCCAATTTAGCTTCCAACCAGTTAGCTACTTTTTCTGTGATACCACCCCAGTGTTTACCTTGAACGATAGTATCAATACAGATTACGCGAATTGGGTAGTCTTCGATAGTGTAGCAAATATAAGGTTTGATATCTTCTTTAACCGGACACATTTTGTCACCAAGAAGTTCAAGCATTGATTTGCGGTTATCGTGGTTACCAGGAACGCAGTAAACTGGTCTAGGAAGAGAAGCAAAGTAATCGTGTACTTTGTGGTAAGCAGTATGGTTTCCGTTATCAGCCAAGTCACCAGTTGCAACGAAGAAATCTGGTAGGTCTTTTTCTGGCATCTTTTGGAAATATTCCATTGCTTTCTTTACTGTTTCAGAAGTGTTACAGTGACCGAAAGAAAGTTGGTTATCACCTCTCAAGTGAGTATCAGTAATTTGGATGATTTTCATTTCAGTACCACGGCCAATGATTTTCTTTGGAGGCAATGGTCTTCCATCAGCATCAAATCCACCTGTGCCAGGAACAGCCTTAGATGCTCCTGCTTTTTCACCTGCAAGTACAGCACTAGGTGCGACTGCAGTAACGGCAGCAGCTGTTGCTACCTTTTGAATAAAAGATCTTCTTGTGATTTTAGACATAGTTTAAAGACTTAAAAATTAAATTATTTCTATTAGTTAATATAACTATATCGCAAAAGTAAGTTTTAAATCTCAATATTTCAAATATTTTTTCAAAATATTGTAAAAAGATACTTCGTTAATGATTGTTTACAAATCTTTAACTTTTTGTCACTCGCGATAAAAGCGTATTTTGGTTTCGTATTTTGGAAAGTAAAATGTCAAGATTCTGTCTGTATATTCAGCGTACGATTCATCGATAACTGTTCCTTTTTCAGCATGTATCCATTCTAGGTCGTAATGGTCTTTAAAAGGCGTTTCTATAAGGTTTCCCTTAACTGTGTATGGTTCCCAATAATAAGGAAGCATGTCTGCTCCCTCAATGTATAGGATTTTGTAGCTTTTGTTTTCTTTAACAATTGCAATACGGTATTTTCCTCCTAATCGACCTTTGCTTTCATTCATATTGCGGTCAAGGTAGGTCCAATAACCTTCCAATGGGTCAAAACTTTTTGAAAATAGAGAGTCTAATTGGTGCTTATTGTAGCCTGTTTTTCCCATACTTATTTTATAAGGGGAGGATTCAAATTGTATGCGTTTAATTCTTATGCAACTGTTAGGGGAGACTGTATATCCAACATTATTGTGTGGGGTAAAGGATAGTTCTTCCGTTTTAAAAATAGTATGTAGTTCTTTATTGCCTATATAAAAAGTAGTTTTTCGATTGTGATGTTGTATTTTTATTGAATTATATTCATTATCATAACTTACCTCGTTAAACATCTTTTTTGTAAAAATATCTTTTTTGTTTCCGTCGGTAATTTCAGCTATTTCTATTAATAAATAGCGTCTCTTCAGAATATCATCGTTTGCCCAGTCTTCTTTTTGTGAAACTTGTAGAAGACTGTAGTTTTCATTGTTGATGAAATTCCAGACAATACCATATTGCATATTAATGTTATTGTCCAGTAATTTGTATTTTATGTTATTGTTCTCCGTTTTTAGACGTATTTGATAGGTGAAATTCTGTTCATTTAATTCAAAGGTATGGGTCTCAAAAATCTGTTGATTAGTTTGGTTCCTGATTAAAATATAGTTTTCTGCATTTTCATATTGCGATATGTCGGAAAATCCAGTGAGAAAATCACGATATAGGTTTTCGCAAAATGCGTTGTAGTTACTTGTTAGGAGAATTGTAATTGTAGTTAGGATGTGGGGCAGGATTCTCATGGTTTGCTGTTTTTGTGTTCTGCAAATATAGTAAAACTGGTCAGATAACGACTAAATTGTGATATTTTAAAATTTATATTAAGAAAAATTTTTGAGAATTTATTATCTTTGCATAATATATGCCTAGTGCGTATTGGCGTTTTTGCTGATATTTGTTAGGTATATTGTGCTTTGTGTGTAATATATGGATGTACTTTTTGCTATAATAGACGGATTGATTATTGGAGTCCTTGTGTCGGCTCCGATGGGTCCGATTGGAATGTTATGTATTCAACGCACATTGAATAAAGGACGTTTGTCAGGCTTGTATACCGGTATAGGTGCGAGTTTGTCGGATTTAATCTATGCGTTGTTGGCAGGATTAGGTATGTCGTTCATTATTGATTTCGTTGAGCAGAATCAAATAGCATTGCAATTCTTTGGCAGTTTGGTCTTGTTGGGATTCGGTATTTATATTGCTCGAAAGAATCCCGCAAAAGGGCTTAATTCGCCTTCTGCTGACAAGAAAAATAACAATATACAGGACTTGATAACGGGATTCTTATTCACGTTTTCAAATCCATTGATTATATTCCTGATTATCGGTCTCTATGCCCGATTCAATTTCCCATCTCCTGACTTTAAATACTATCATTATATCATTGGATTCCTTTCCATTATTTGTGGGGCTTTGTTGTGGTGGTTTATTATCACTTATTCTGTCAACAAAGTGAGAGGACATTTCAATGTGCGTAGTATGTGGCTCATCAATATTATTATTGGTAGCTTGATTTGTCTAATGTCAGTTATCGGCTGTGGAATGTCGATTATAGATTACTTCTCATGATGGAAAATAACGTTATAAAAGTGCCGAGAATGGATTCATTGGATACAATGGATATGGAGGCAGTTTGTGAGGAAATGGAGATGAATGCCCCAAAATACGGGATTAATTGTGTGAATTGGAAAGAAACATTCCCTTATCATCCTATCACTGTATTTTCTGTAGCTTATAGTAGTAAATATTTGTATATAGACTATTTTGTAAGATGCAATTATTTAAGGGCTGTCAATTATAAAAACAACACTCCTGTAGCAGAAGACAGTTGTGTGGAGTTCTTTATGCAACTTCCCGGTGATGATGAATATTGGAATTTTGAATTCAATTGCATTGGAACGGTAAATTCTTCTCACCGTGTAGAAAAGAAATTTCCTACTCGCTTGACTGACGAGCAAATTTCAACTATTAAGCGCTATGCTTCATGCGGTACCAGTCCTTTCCAGGAATTGGAAGGATTGTTCAATTGGAATTTGGTTGTTGCTATTCCTTTTGAATTGGTCGGTCTTGACTTGGAAAAGGTAAAAGCTATCAAAGGTAATTTCTATAAATGTGCTTCTGCCACCAGTATGCCTCACTATTTGAGTTGGGCTCCTATTAATACTGAAAAGCCTAATTTTCACTGTAAGGAATTTTTTGGCGATATTATTTTTGAATAATGAATATGAAATATTTCTCAGAGAGAAAAACGGTAAGACGTTATAGTGACAAGAAAGTTGATTTAAATGGTATTGAGCAGATGCTGAACGATGCCATGAGAGCACCTTCAACAGGAAATATGCAGCTATATAGTGCTGTGATTACTACTGACGAAGATGTGAAGAAGCAGTTGGCTCCTGCGCACTTTTCACAACCACAACTGATGTCTGCTCCTGTTGTTATTACTTTCTGTGCAGATTTTAATCGCTTTGTCAAATGGTGTAGATTGAACCATGCAGAACCAGGTTACAATAATTTCCAATCATTTATTGCAGCTGCTTTGGATGCGGCAATTTTTGCGCAACAATTTAATACCATTGCTGAAATGAACGGTCTGGGATGCTGTTATTTGGGAACAACTACTTATAATGCTGCAGATATTGCAAAGGTGTTGGAGCTGCCGAAAATGGTTGTTCCAATGGTGACAATTACAGTCGGTTACCCCGCTGATGATTCTGCACAAGTGGAACGCCTTCCTTTGGAAGCTGTCATTCATTATCAAAAATATAAGGATTATACTGATGCTGACATTATGCGATTGTATCATGACAAAGAAGAACTTGAAGAAAATAAAAAATTTGTTGTTGAAAACAACAAAGAAACATTGGCTCAGGTTTTTACGGATATCCGTTACAATAGGAAGAACAATGAATTTTTCTCGACAGCATTCAAATGCTATATTGAAGAATGCGGTTATCCTTTTCCTAAAGAATAAATTATTTTGCTATAAATAAAAAGTCTCGTCCATTTTGAACGAGACTTTTTTTGTTTTAATATTTATCTTCATTAACTGGATCAGTCAATTCCTTTTCAGTGATTTTCGTTTTATCGAGAGAGTACCAAGAGTACCAAATGTAACCGATAACAATAGGAACTATCAATGAAACAATACTCATCGTTTTAAGAGTAAATTCACTGGATGAACTGTTTTTGATAGTCAATGAACTGTTGATGTCCAACAAAGAAGGGTAGTAAGCTGTATTGTTGTATCCAGCAATGCAAAGCAATGTCAATACCACAAGAATAGTGCCGATTCCAGAGAACCAGATGCCTTTTTTGTAATTGCTTTTAAGTAATGTTTTAATGATGGCATATAATACCATAACAACACCAATCAAGAACAAAATAAAGAAATAAGGCATTTCAATAAGGTTCTTGAAATATTTGTATTCCACTTCCTTGAATTGACCATCGTTGGATTCTATGCCTGTTGCTGTCAATAGAAGAGCAACGAAACCTAAGAAGAAAACCAAAAATACGACGGTATTGATTAATAGTTCTTTCTTTTGTTTTTTGTAGAATGTTTCGTTGTCAATGTTATTGATGAAATATAAAGAGGCTTGAACTCTTGCCAAGAATAGAACAGCAACGCCTAAAACCAAATTTTTTGCATTAAAAATGGCTTCAATACCGTGAGTGGAGCTCCATTGTGAAATGCTGGTTGAAACGCTTGTGTTCAAGATATTCACTTTGTTTACGCTAAATTCAGCACCAAAGAACATCATGCTGACAGCTACGCCAAGCAAAACAGGACCAACTATACCATTGATGAACAATAGAGTGTCATAAGTCTTGTATCCGTAAACATTGCCTGATTTCATGCGATATTTAAAGGAAATGGCTTGAACGATGAAGCTGAACAGGATAATCATCCATAACCAGTATGCACCACCAAAACTTGTAGAATAGAATAGTGGGAAAGAAGCAAAGAATGCACCGCCGAATACTACAAGTGACGTAAAAGTCAACTCCCATTTGCGGCCTATTGAATTAATCAGTAATGCGCGTTGTGTTTGGTCTTTAATACATGGTATCATGCTTTGTCCGCCTTGAACAAAAAGCAGAAATACCAAAATCGCACCTAATAAAGATATTAGCAGCCACCAATAATTTTGAAAAAATTCATATGTTAACATAGTCTTTTACTTTTTTACTGTTTCAAGATTTTCTTTTGATTTCTTTGAAATTTGTTTGAACATAATGCACAATTCAGCAATTAAAAGTGCTGTAAACAAAGTTGCAAAGATGAAGAATGTAGTTTGAACTGAGCCTAAACTAATTGCGGAAATGGCAATTGAATTAGGCATCAAGTCTTGGATGGTCCATGGTTGACGTCCCACTTCGGCCGTAATCCAACCACAAATACTGCAAATGTAAACCAACGGAATGGACGCGATTGCCAAGTAATGCAATTTGTTTGCCCAAGGTTTGGCTTCAAATCCTTGTTTTTTGTAAATTATGAAAAGTATCAACATCAAGAAAACAAGTAGGTAGCTACCAAGAATGACCATGATGTGGAAGGAGTAAAAGGTTAAACCTACATGAGGAACTGCATCTTCAGGGCTGTTGAGATAAGCATAGCCAAAGTATTTGAAATCTTTATTGATGCTATCCTTTAATGAGTCCATTTTGGCAATGTCTCCGTCTTTCTTGGCTTGGTCATATTCAGTCAATAAGGCTCTTACGGCTTTGCCTCGTTCCATTCTTTCTGCGTAGCTGACTGTATTTACAGGAGTACCGTCAGGTGTGAATGAACGACCTGCAATAATATCGTTGATACCTGGAACAAATGCATTCATGTCATGGTTGGACAGAATAGACAACCCATAAGGCAATGAGATGTCGAAAAGGAATGGATCCAAATTGTCTCCCGGTTTTTTGTCGGGGTTAATGATGCCAATTGCTGTGATTTCCTGTCCGTGATTACCGTCGTATAGTCCTTCCATAGCTGCTAATTTCATCGGTTGGTGTTCTGCAACTGTAACAGCGGATCCGTCACCTGTAGCCAAAGTCAATACAATACCTGCAAATCCTACCCAGCCGCCGACTTTGATGCTGCGGTAGCAGTGAGGAATGTTGCGTTTCTTGAGTAGCATCCATGAAGAAACTCCGACAACGAATACACCTGCCAATGTCCAGCCGCTAAGAACGGTGTGGAAGAATTTGTTGACAGCCATTGGAGAAGTGACTATTGCCACAAAATCAACCATTTCGTTGCGCATTGTATCAGGATTGAATTCCATGCCGACAGGACATTGCATCCAAGCGTTGGCTACCAAAATCCAAAGGGCAGAGATGCTTGCGCCAATTGCTGTAAGCCAAGTGGAAACAAGGTGAAATTTAGGACTTACTTTTTTCCAACCAAAGAACATTACTGCAATGAATGTAGATTCCATAAAGAAGGCCAAGATTCCTTCAATGGCCAGTGGGGCACCGAAGATATCACCAACAAACCAGCTATAATTTGACCAGTTTGTACCGAATTCAAATTCAAGGATAATACCTGTTGCAACACCTATAGCAAAGTTAATACCGAACAATAGCATCCAGAACTTTGTGGTTGCAAGCCATTTTTCACTTTTTGTACGATAGTAAATCGTTTCCATGATGGCAATGATAATGCCAAGTCCAAGTGTGAGTGGTACGAAAAGCCAATGGTATATGGCTGTTAGAGCGAATTGGGCTCTCGACCAATCAACAACATTCATTAAATCTTCCATATTATTGTTTTTTGTTAATTAATTCACTTCTTACATAGTCTGATTTTTGGTCGTCATCAGAACCTTTGCTGTCTAAAAAGTCGGGGAAAAAGAACAGTTTTAGAATTGCGAACATCAAGAACAATTTAATGAGAATAATTGTCCATAGTGTTTTTCCAATGGTCATGCTCTTGAATCCGTCTAAATAGAATCGGTATATTCGGTAAAAGATGTTGGTCTTTCGCATCTATAAAGAAATGATGTTATTCGTTTAAGATTGTTTCTACAAATGTATATATTTATTATTTAGTTCCATCAATTTTCTTTAAAAAATATTGTCAAATATTAGAAATCTTAGCCGATATTCTCGTATCTTTGTATTACATTTTAAAATAGAATATATGGCAACTTGGTTTGAATGTAAAGTCAAATATGATAAGTTGGTTGAAAACGGCCAACAAAAAACGGTAACAGAACCGTATCTTGTAGATGCTCTTTCGTTTACAGAAGCTGAAGCAAGAATCAATGAGGAAATCGCACCTTTCGTTTCGGGAGAATTCAATGTTTCAGCAGTTAGAAAAACTAACATCGTAGATATTTTCTGGAATCAGGAAGGAGACAGATGGTATAAAGTTAAAGTTAACTTTATCACTATTGACGAAAAAACAGCTGTTGAAAAGAAAACTGCAAACTTCATGATGGTTCAGGCTTCTGATTTTAAGAATGCTTACGACGTTTTCATGGAAGGAATGAAAGGAACTGCATCTGATTTTGAAATTGCTTCAATGACTGAAACAATGATTATGGATGTATATGCTGTCGATTTGAGTTCTACTGCTTCTTCTAAAGAAGAAAAATAAAAAATGACTGATATAAAAGATAACTTATTAGCAGTGAAAGGTTCACTTCCGAAAGGAGTGAATCTTGTTGCTGTTTCCAAATTTCATCCGAAAGAAGTCTTGAAAGAGGCTTATGATGCCGGACAACGAATTTTTGGCGAAAGTCGCGCTCAGGAATTGGTTGAAAAAGCTGTGGCACTGCCGACAGATATTCAATGGCACTTTATTGGTCATTTGCAGACTAATAAAATTCGTATGATTTTACCTTATGTGTCTTTGATTCATAGCGTTGACAGTTTCAAGTTGTTGAAGGCTATTAACGATGATGCAAAGAAGTTGGATAAAGTTATCGCTGTCCTTCTCCAATTACACGTGGCTAAAGAAGAAACTAAATTCGGGCTGACTGAAGAGGAGTGCCTGGAATTGGTTGATGCTTACATCAACACTTCGCAATTTGGTAATGTTCGAGTGCGAGGGGTTATGGGTATGGCTACAAATACAGATGATGAGACTCAAATTAGAGAAGATTTCAGAACAATCAGAAATATCTTTTCTAAACTGAAAAGCGGGCCGTTGTCTTCGCATCATGAGTTCTCGGAAATCAGTATGGGAATGAGTGGCGATTATCCTATCGCTATAGAAGAAGGTGCTACGATGGTAAGAATCGGTAGCAAAATATTTGGTCAAAGACAGTATTAGCTCTTTGACCTTTATATTTTCATAAAAATGGTTTGTCTTTTATATGGAAAATCGTATATTTGAACCAATTACTTTATGAATAAAATAAATCAAAAATTATATTAACAAAAACACCTTAAAATCAAAAAGGTAAAATTATGGAAAAAACTATTGAGTCTCAGACAAGAAACAAAAATTATGTATTGCCTATAATCATAATGTTTGCTTTGTTCTTTATGATTGCGTTCGTAACCGGATATCAAAATCCATTGGGAAGTGTTATCAAAAAGATGACAGGTGGTGATCCTATCTTCACACAACTTGGAACACTTGCTAACTTTATTGCGTATGCGTTTATGGGTTACCCAGCAGGTATCATGTTGCAAAAGAAAGGTTACAAAGTAACTTCTTTGGCTGCTGTATCTGTCGGTTTCTTTGGTGTGTTGGTTACATACATGTCTCAATTCATTGGTGATGTAAACACAAGTGTTATTATCTATTTGATTGGTGCGTTCATCTCTGGTTTCTCAATGTGTATGTTGAATGCAGTTGTCAATCCAATGCTTAACAGTTTGGGTAAGAACCAAAACCAGGGTAACCAATTGGTACAATTCGGTGGCGCTTGTAACTCTTTAGGTGCGACATTGGCTCCTACAGTGGTTGGTGCTTTGATGGGTAACAATGCAACTTCTATTGCTGATGCAAATGCAGTATTCTATATGGCTATGGGGATCTTTGCAGTTGCTTTCTTGGTTATCAGATTCTCTGAATTGCCAGAATCTCCGACTCTTGGTAAAGAACAAGAAAAAATTAAAGTTTCTAACGTATTCAAATATCGTAACTTCGTATTAGGAGTTGTGGCTATCTTCTTCTATGTTGGTATTGAAGTCGGTATCGCAAACTTCTCTCTTCAATATGTCGAAAATTACTTGAGCGCTAATCCTGCTACAGTAGGTACAGCTGCAGCAACAGCAGGTGCCGTTTCTGGTATCTATTGGTTGTTGATGTTGGTTGGCCGTCTTGTCGGTGGTTCTGTTGGTGGTAAAGTGTCAAGCCGAATTATGCTTGCTTCAGTTTCTTCATTGGCTTTGATATTTATCCTATTGGCTATCTTCATGCCTGAAACTTCAACTATCGATATGATTGGTATTGATAAGGCTGACGGTTTTGCCATAACAACAACAGTCCTTCCTATTAGCGTATTGTTCCTCGTACTTTGTGGTTTGTGTACTTCAGTAATGTGGGGTGCAATCTTCAACTTGTCAGTACAAGGATTGGGTAAATTGACACAAGTGGCTTCAGGCATTTTCATGGTAATGGTTTGCGGTGGAGGTATTCTTCCTGCTATACAAGGTTTGATTGTTGGTGATGGTGCTGACATTACAAACTACATGAATAGTTTCTGGTTGATTTTTGCGTTGCTAATCTACTTATTGTTCTATGCATTGGTTGGTAGCCGTACAAAAGAAAATAAATAATAAACAAAATATAATAAACAACGATGAAAATGGATGTAAATAAATTTAATAAAGCGGCTGATAACTTGAGGGTATTGGAAGCTGGTATGGTTGAAAAGGCAAAATCCGGACACCCTGGAGGCGCTATGGGGGGTACTGATTTCATCAATGTTTTATATTCGAAATATTTGGTGTTAGACCCAGAAGATTTCACATGGTTTGCTCGTGATAGATTCTTCTTGGACCCGGGACACATGTCAACAATGTTGTATGCTGTTCTTGCTATGTATGGCAAATATTCTATTCAAGATCTTCAAGAGTTCCGTCAATGGGGTAGTGCAACACCAGGACACCCTGAGGTAGATTTCACTCGAGGTATTGAAAATAGTTCAGGTCCATTGGGTCAAGGTCACGTAATGGCTGTTGGAGCTGCTATTGCAGAAAGATATATTGCAGCTAAGTTCGGTGAAATTGTTTCACACAAGACTTATGCCTTTATCTCAGATGGTGGTATTCAAGAAGAAATTTCACAAGGTGCAGGCCGTATCGCCGGTTACTTGGGATTAAGCAATTTGATTATGTTCTATGATAGTAACAAAGTACAATTGGCTACTATGGTGGATGATGTAACATCAGAAGACACAGCAGCTAAATATCGTGCTTGGAACTGGAACGTCATCGAAATTGACGGTAATAATCCTGTCGAAATTGCAAATGCCATTGAAGTTGCAAATAACGAAAAGGCACGTCCAACTCTTATTATTGGTAATACTATTATGGGTAAGGGCTGTGTTACAGCTGAAGGTGAGAATTATGAATTCCAATGTAGCACACATGGTAACCCATTGAGTAAATCAGGAGCGGATTATGCTAAGACAATTGAAAATCTTGGTGGCGATCCAGAAAATCCATGGAGTATTCGTCCTGAAACTAGAGAAATTTACGATGCTCGTATTGCTGAATTGAAAGTGATTGTAGCTAAACGTAAAGCTGAATTCAATAAATGGGCAGAAGAAAATCCTGAATTGGCAAAAGAATTGAATTCTTGGATTAACGGTGAAATACCTGAAATTGACTATAAGGCAATTGCTCACAAACCAAATGTAGCTACTCGTGTCGCTTCATTCGACGTGTTGAACGTATTTGGTAAGACAATCAAATATATGATTGTTTCTTCAGCTGACTTGTCAAACAGTGACAAGACTGAAGGTTTCATGAAGGGTTGTGGTGGTACAATTGTACCGGGCGATTTCTCTCATGGATTCTTGCAATCAGGTGTCGCTGAATTGACAATGGCTTCAATTATCAATGGTATCGTACTTCACGGTGGTATGTTGGGAGCATGTGCAACATTCTTCGTATTTACCGATTATATGAAACCTGCAATCAGAATGTCTGCTTTGATGCAACTTCCTGTTAAGTTCGTGTATAGCCACGATTCATTCCGTGTGGGTGAAGACGGCCCGACACATGAACCTGTTGAACAAGAAGCTCAAATGCGTTTGTTGGAAGAATTGAAGAACCATAGTGGTAAAAACAGTATGCTTGTTTTGCGCCCTGCTGATAGTGCTGAAACTACTATCGCATGGAAGATGGCAATGGAAAATACTGACACTCCTACTGCATTGATTTTGACTCGTCAAAACGTTGAGGATATTCCTGCAAAAGGTACTGACCGTTTCGATGAGGCTTTGGAAATGCAAAAAGGTGGTTATGCAGTTGTGGATTGTGAGAATCCTGATATTATCCTTGTCGGTAATGGCTCTGATGTAATGCTTTTGGTTAAATCTGCTGAACGTTTGGCTAAAGAAGGCATCAATGCAAGAGTTGTATCTGTTCCTTCTACAGGTTTGTTCTTGAGCCAAAGCAAGGAATATCGCAAATCTTTGATTCCTGACGGCCTGCCAGTATTTGGTAAAACTTCCGGTATTCCTTCTACACTATTGCGCGTAGTAGGTACTGAAGGTTGTATTTCCGGATTGGATCATTTTGGCGCTTCTGCTCCTGCTGGTGTTTTGGAAGAAAAATTCGGATTTACTGAAGAAAAGACTTATTCTGAAATTAAGGAATACTTAAATAGTTTGAAATAATTTCTTAAACATAGAATAATTATAAGGGATTCTTGAGAAAGTGTAATTACTTCGCAAGAATCCCTTTCATTTTATTATTTATTAATATAACGTTTGCATCCAAATGAAAAAAAATATCTAAATTTACAATTTAATTGTATTTCGAAAGGTTTATAAGTGAATTTTTGGTTATACAAGCTTTTAATTTTACAAAATTGACATATAATCATAATCTAAATTTAATATGAAACATTTTTTTAAATTGAGTTTGCTCGCATTTTTATTG
>JAHHQT010000055.1 GCA_020026215.1 Muribaculaceae bacterium | reverse complement strand
TTTGTAGCATTGGCTACATTTGGGATGATGGCTGTGAGCTGTACATCCGAGGAAGTGAATGTTTCTGAAAAGGTTATCACCTCTGAAATCAACCATAAATTGGTATTGTCAGAAGATTTTGCCAAAAGTAATACAGAGAATGTGGATTACTATTCACAATCTTCATTGAAACTTGTCGTTCCTGAGAAAGTGGGCGAAAAATCATCTGAAGTGTTGACAAAAGCTTTGTTGAATGTGGCATTCCCTAAAGACAGCGTCAGCCAAAGTTGGGAAGAGGCAGTGAAAGTATTCAACGAAACTGTAGTGGATTTTGGAAACAGCCAATTAGGCGAAGTTGTGGATAGCATTCCTGAAGGTGCACGCATCTTGTCAAAATCTGTATGTATAGACAGCTTGACACGCAATCATAATCTTTTGACTTTCCATGTGGTTCAAGAAGGTTATCTTGGTGGCGCTCACGGATACTATTCTTCTGCATACGTGAACTATGATGCAGAAACAGACAAGGTGGTTGTTCCTGCTGACTTGTTTGCCAACATCGAATCTACCCGTAACCTTATCCTTAACTCTATGATGAAGAAAAATGGTTTGAAGTCTGTTAAGGAGTTGGAAACTAATGGTGTAGTATTTGACTTGAAAGATGTGAATGTATCAAACAATTTCTATCCTGCTGCCGACTCTGTGGTATTCTTCTACAATCCTTACGAAATCAGCTCTTGGGCTCAAGGTGCTGTGGAAGTGAAGGTGGCTAAAGCCGACATGGATACTGTTTTGACAGAATACGGCAAGAAGTTGCTTTTGAAGAAATAGATATTATTATATAGATATATATACCCATTGGTGGAATTAAATTAGTACATATTTAACTCTGCCAATGGGTTTGTCATTTTTGTAGTTCATATATTATAGTGTTGTTGCCTCTATTTTGCTAAATATCAGTTATATATATTTTCTACCTAAATGTTTCTCAAATTAATTTCGCAACGGGTAAAATTATTAAAAATTAACATCGGAGGATTGCTATATTCTCTAATTTTGTGGGGTAAATAAAAATAAGATTAAAATACTCTTGTATTCCTTAATTTGCCGAAATTTTTAATACAAGAACCGTCCCTATGGAGCAAAATGGAATTATGGCTTGGAAAGGTATAGCTTATAAAACCTTTGAGCAAATCATGTAAATACCTTGTGAAATTACGGAAAAAGAATCAAGAGGAATTCTTATGGCAGACAACTTTTGACGGAATGGGAAGTACATATTAATTATATTAATATGATAGGGAGGAAGAGAGCCGTTCCCCTTTGATTTTCAGGCAAAAAAGGAAAGGTTAAAAAATTAGAAAATCGCTAATTTCGTGAAAATCGTGTGCCTATGTGGGAAAAAATGTCTAATTTTGCGCCTCGAAAGAAATTTAACAAATAGACTGACTATGCCGAAGAATTTAGTAATTGTCGAATCTCCCGCGAAAGCGAAAACAATAGAGAAATTTTTAGGAAAAGATTATAAAGTGATGTCCAGTTATGGTCACATCCGCGATTTGAAAAAGAAAGATTTCAGTATCGATGTGGATCACAATTACAATCCTATCTATGAAATACCAACCGATAAAAAAGAACTTGTAAAAGAGTTGAAGAGTGAGGCCAAGAAAGCAGAAATGGTTTGGTTGGCATCTGATGAGGACCGCGAGGGGGAAGCAATTGCATGGCACTTGTATGAAGTGCTTGGACTAACGGCAGAAAAGTCAAAACGTATCGTCTTTCACGAAATCACTAAAAACGCTATTTTACATGCAATCGAAACTCCGCGTTCCATCGATTTGAACCGCGTGGATGCCCAACAGGCTCGTCGTGTTTTGGACCGTATCGTAGGTTTTGAATTGTCACCAGTTCTTTGGAAGAAAATCAAACCGGCATTATCGGCAGGCCGTGTTCAGAGTGTGGCAGTGCGTTTGATTGTTGAACGTGAAAAGGAAATCAAGAAATTCGTTTCAGAAGAATATTATCGTGTTACAGGTAGTTTCAAAAAAGCCGGTGTGGCTAAGGCCATCAAGGCTGACTTGAACCACCGTTTAACCAATAAGGCAGCAGCCAACGCTTTCTTGGAAGACTGCAAATCCAGTGAGTTTACAGTGACTGACTTGACAACAAAACCAGTTACTAAAACTCCGGCTGCTCCATTTACCACTTCGACTTTGCAACAGGAAGCATCACGTAAATTGGGCTTCACTGTTTCGCAAACTATGATGGTGGCTCAACGCTTGTATGAATCGGGATTCATTACTTATATGCGTACCGACTCTGTCAACCTTTCTACATTTGCACAAAATGCCATTCAGAAGGAGGTGACAGAACGCTTGGGCGAAAAATACTACAAACACCGTAACTATCACACATCTTCTAAGGGTGCACAAGAGGCTCACGAGGCTATCCGTCCTACCTATATAGAAAATCACAGTATCGAAGGTACTGCACAGGAGAAGAAGTTGTACGACTTGATTTGGAAACGTACCATCGCCACTCAAATGGCTGATGCTATTTTGGAAAAGACTACAGTTGAAATCTCCAACGACAAGCGCAACGAGAAATTCGTTGCTACCGGTGAGGTGATTAAGTTCGACGGTTTCTTGAACGTATATATCGAATCTAACGACGAAGAAGCAGACAACGAAAGTTCAAGTGATATGCTACCGGCTATCGCAGTTGGTGACAAACTCACTGCAAACAATATCGAAGCGGTTCAACGCTTCACACAATGTCCTCCACGCTTCACAGAAGCTATGTTGGTGAAACGCTTGGAAGAATTGGGAATCGGTCGTCCGTCAACCTATGCGCCGACTATCTCTACTATCCAAAACCGCGATTATGTGGAAAAGGGCGAAAAAGAAGGTGTTAAACGTGATTATTGCGTATTGACTTTGAAGTCCGGTGACATCAAGGAGACCATTAAAACAGAAACAACAGGCGGCGAAAAAGGCAAGTTGATTCCTACGGATGTGGGTATCGTGGTCAACGATTTCTTGTTGGAATATTTCCCGGGCATCATGGACTACAATTTCACAGCTAAGGTGGAAGGCAAGTTTGACTTGATTGCAGAAGGTCAGGAAGAATGGACGAAGGAAATTGGCGAGTTCTATCAAATGTTCCATCCTGAAGTAGAGAAAATTTCTAACCTACGTTTGGAACATAAAGTAGGGGAACGCGTTTTGGGTAAAGACCCTAAGACCGGTAAGGAAGTTTCTGTGAAAATCGGCCGTTTCGGTCCATTGGTACAATTAGGTAGTACAGACAGCGAGGAAAAACCTCAATTTGCATCTTTGATGAAAGGTCAGTCTGTGAACGACATTACTTTGGAAGAGGCTTTGAAATTGTTTGAATTGCCACGTACAGTCGGCGAATACGAAGGTAAGGACGTGATTGCGGCTATCGGTCGTTTCGGTCCATATATCAAGCACGACGGCAAGTTTGTTTCTATTCCTAAGGACAATTCTGCACAAGCCATCACATTGGAAGAGGCTATCGAATTGATTCAAAAGAAAGCGGAAGCTGAAAAGAAAAAATTGGTCAAGAAATTTGACGAAGATGCTGACTTGGAAATCTTGAACGGCCCTTACGGAGTTTATATTTCTTACAAGAAGAAAAACTATAAGATTCCAAAGGGAACAAACGCTGAAGAACTTTCATTGGAAGACTGCAAGAAAATCATCGAAGAAGCTCCAAAAACAGCGAAGCGCACAACTCGCAGAACAAAGAAAGCATAAGAATAAAAACTGATATAAATAAAACGGTCGCAGGTAATTATCTGCGACCGTTTTTGTATATTAAGGAGAGTCTATAGAAAGGAAAATGGACTTTGAAATCTTGCATAACCATTTCACTGTAAATAAGATAAAGAAACTTGGAAAATGCTGATTTTGAGGGAATAGAAATTCGATTAGTGGATAAAAAACAAGAAGAGAAAGGGGAAATCTTTCTCTTCTTTAGTACCCGAGATCGGACTCGAACCGACAAGGCTTTCACCATTAGAACCTGAAACTAACGCGTCTACCAATTTCGCCACCCGGGTTTACAGATGCAAAGATAACTGAAATATTGATAAAAGGATGTTGAAAAAAGTATAAATTCATCATAAAATGCTTAACTTTACATCCTTAAAAATTGTAACTATTTATTTAATAAAAAATTATATGGAACAAATCAAAGCGGGCAAGTATGTAGAACTTGTTTATGATTTATTTGAAGTAGGTGCAGACGGTGATCAAGAGTTGATGTTGAGCATGACTAAAGACCGTCCTGAATGTATCGTATTCGGAGTTGAAGAAAACGTTTTGCCTGCATTGGTAAATGCCCTTGAAGGTAAAGTAGTAGGTGATGAATTCGATTTGACATTGTCACCAAAAGATGCTTTTGGTGAAGTTGACGAACGTGCAATCATGGACTTGGATAAGGAAATTTTCTGCAACGACGAAGGTGTTTTCGACAGCGAACGTGTAAAAGCAGGTTTCCCAGTCAACATGATGACAGCAGAAGGTTATCCTGTTACCGGCCTTATCCTAAGTATCGGTGAAAAAGTGAAAGTTGACTTTAACCACCCATTGTCAGGCAAGACTGTACGTTTCAAAGGTTCTGTTCTAACAGTTCGCGAGGCTACTGAAGCTGACTCTCATCCATCATGCGGCGGTTGCGGTGACCTCGGATGTGGTAGCTGTGGCGGCGGTTGTGGTGACTGCGGTGGTTGCGAATAATCAGTAATAGACAACAAGAAATATAAGAGCGACGCATGTCGATGATTCATTCGTCGATATGAGTCGCTTTTGCAATATATAAGAAGGAAATGCAAGGAAAGAGGAAAATCTGTATAGCCACGGGA
Source organism: Muribaculaceae bacterium (assembly GCA_020026215.1). GTDB lineage: Bacteria > Bacteroidota > Bacteroidia > Bacteroidales > Muribaculaceae > Limisoma. Next base: position 7,575 of record JAHHQT010000055.1, on the reverse strand, counting down.
ACACGTGCCGACTGGGGATTGTTGAGCCCGATAGCCCAACGATTGAATGCGCGTGAGGATGTGGAATTGAGCATCATTGCTACAAATATGCATCTGTCGGAAGATTACGGTGATACTTGGCGCGAAATCGAACGTGACGGTCTGACGATTACAGAACGTGTGCCGATGGCTGTGGCTACGGACTCGGCTGAAAGTACGGTTGAGGCAATGAGCCAGTGCATGAGTGGAATGGGGAAGGCGTTTGCACGTCTGCAACCTGATTTGCTCATTATCTTGGGCGACCGTTACGAAATGCTTGCCACGGCTTCCGCTGCCTTGATTTTCCGTATTCCGATTGCACACATTGCCGGGGGTGCTATCAGTGAGGGTGCTTACGACGAGAGCATCCGTCACAGTATCACCAAGATGAGCCATATTCATTTGACCGAGACTGAGGAATACCGTCAACGTGTGATTCAGTTGGGCGAGAATCCTGCGCATGTGTTCAATACAGGAGCTATCGGTATCTATAATATCATGCACACGGACTATATGAGCCGTGAGGCTTTGGAACAGGAATTGGATATGAAGATTTGGGAGAAATCCATTCTGATTACTTTCCATCCTGCCACTTTGGATAAGATTCCTCCTCGCCAACAATGTGAGAATTTGTTGAAGGCGTTGGACAAGTTCCAAGACTATCAGGTGATTTTCACTTATCCGAACAACGACACTGACGGTAAGGTCATCATCGAATTGATTGAAAACTACGGCAAACAATATCCCGAACGTGTGAAAGTGTTCCGTTCGTTGGGAATGCGCCGTTATTTGTCGATGTTGCGCTGTGTAACTGCCGTTGCAGGAAATTCTTCCAGCGGTATCGTGGAAGTGCCGTCGATGGGTATTCCTACCTTGAACATCGGTATCCGCCAAGACGGACGTTTGCGTGCCGAATCGGTTTGGGATTGCGGAGTTGAGGAAAAGGACATCGAGAATGGTTTCCACAAGGTGTTGAGTGCGGAATTTTGTGATTTTGCCCGTAAGGCAGAGAACCCTTACGCACAACCCGACACGCTCGACAAGATGGAGAAAGCCATTTGCGAAACTCCATTGGAGAATATCATCATCAAACCTTTTTACGACTTGAAATAATGAAAACGCTATATGTGATTCCTGCCAGAGGAGGCAGTAAGGGAATTCCTCACAAAAACATCCGTCCGTTGGGCGGTTTGCCACTTATCGGCTATTCCATTAACGTAGCCCGCTGTTTTGCCGACGATGCGGATATCTGTGTCTCTACCGATGACAAGGAGATTGCTGCTGTGGCAGAGGGTATGGGGCTGCATGTGCCGTTTATGCGCCCTGACTATTTGGCGACCGATACTTGCGGTACATACGAGGTGTTGCTTCATGCTGTAGATTTTTACCACCAAAAGGGTATCGACTACGACCGTATGGTGCTTTTGCAACCGACTTCACCGTTCCGCACGAAGGAAGATGTGGAAAAGGCATTGGCACTGTATCGTGAGGATATTGATATGGTCGTGACTGTGAAGGAGGCTGCGAGCAATCCTTATTACAACTGCTATGAACCTGATGAAAACGGATTCTTGTCCATTTCAAAGGGTGACGGAAAATACACTCGCCGTCAGGATGCCCCGAAGGTTTGGGAATATAATGGCGCGGTCTATGTCATCAACATCGAGTCGTTGAAGAAAATGCCGTTGAACAAATTCACACGCCGTGTGATGTGCGAAATGTCGCTGCACAATTCCATTGACCTTGATACGGAATTTGACTGGACAGTGGCTGAAATGATGCTTGAAAAAGAGAAATAATATTTTTAGCGATATAAAAAAGCGAGGGTGTAACACGTGGTTATACCCTCGCTTTTTCTATTGGATGAATTTAAAACATTCTTTTGGTCTTGCCACTCATTTCGAATATGTCGAGACGATTGATTTCCGTGCGGTGGAAAGATTTCTCGGCATAGCCTTTCGTTTATTTAGAACGGATTTGTCCGTTACCCGAAATCAAGTATTTGTAAGTGGTCAATTCAGGCAATGCCATTGGTCCGCGAGCGTGCAGTTTTTGGGTGGAAATGCCTATTTCAGCACCGAAACCGAATTGTGCACCGTCGGTAAAGGCGGTTGGCAGGTTGGTATAGACACAGGCTGCATCCACTTCTGTCTGGAAAATGCGTTGTGCATTCTCGTCGTCGGTGATGATGCTTTCGCTGTGTTTGGAAGAATATTTGGCGATGTGTTCCAAAGCCGCTTCCAAATTGTCAACGGTTTTGACAGACATCTTATAGTCAAGATATTCGTGTCCCCAACTTTCATCATTGGCTTTTTCCAAGAATTTGTATTTGCCGTTCAACGCATTGTAGGCCTGTTCGTCGGCATAAACAATCACGTTTTCTTTTTCTACCAATGACAACAATTCCGGAAGGTCAGCCAAACGGCTTTTGTCGATAATCAAGCAGTCCAAGGCGTTGCACACACTCACGCGGCGAGTCTTGGCGTTGTTGATGATTTGCTTGCCCATTTCCACGTTGCCCGCTGTGTGAAAATAACAATGGCAGATGCCTGCTCCTGTCTCAATCACGGGAACAGAGGCGTTGTCGCGCACGAACTTGATGAGACGAGAACTTCCGCGAGGAATAATCAAATCGATATATCCGTTGGCTGTCAAAAGGTCTTTTGTTGCCTCATGGTCCAATTCCAACAAACAAGCACATTCCTCAGGCAAACCGCAATCGGTCAATGCCTTGTGGATGACCTTGATAATGGCTTCGTTGGTGCAACGTGCATCAGAGCCGCCTTTCAACACACAGGCGTTACCACTCTTGATACAGAGTGAAAAGACATCGAAGGTCACGTTAGGGCGTGCTTCGTAGATAATGCCGATAACACCGAACGGTACGGAAACTTTCTTGAAACTCAAACCGTTTTCCAATTGCCATTCCTTGAGGGTGATGCCCAACGGAGATGCCAAAGTTGCCACGTTGCGCATATCGCTTGCAATGTCCTTTATGCGTTCGGGGGTAAGTTTCAAACGGTCGTATTTCGGATTTTCCGAATCCATGCGTGCCAAGTCTTCAGCGTTGGCGCGGATGATTTCGTTTATATTCTGTTCCGCCAAATCAGCTGTGTGTAGAATTGCCTTATTAATCAAATCCACAGAGGCACGGTTGAGCGCCTTTGACGCTGTGCGTACTGCGGTAAGGTCATTTAATAGAGAAGCATTCATAGTCTAAAAACTTTAAAGATTATTCCAAACAAAGATAGTCATAATGGATGATTGGCTTTTCGCCTTTTGTGCCGATGGTCTCGGCAGCTTTCACACTGTCGCAGGCTACCTTGCCGACAGCAAACGCCTGACCTTCGGGATTGATGACTTTCACAATGTCGTCCTTCTCGAAATTACCGATTACTTTGGTAATACCGACCGGGAGAAGGCTTGTTGCCTGTTCGGAAATTAGAGCTTCGTAAGCCCCCTGGTTAATATGTATTTCCCCTTTTGCAAAATCTTCGCTGTGAGCCAGCCACTTCTTCAAACTTGAAGTGTGGGTGTTGCTTGGTTCAAATATTGTATAAGGAATTTCTTTGTCAGAAAGGATAATGTCGGTGAGGATGTTTTCGCGCTTACCGTTGGCGATAATGACAGGAATACCTTCGGCTGCCACTTTGCGTGCTACGTTGAACTTGGTTGCCATACCGCCACGTCCCAATGATGATTTTTGTTTGGAAATGAACGATTTGGTCTTGAGTGTGGAGTTAGGTTTGATGGATTTCAGCAATTTAGCTTCCGGCAATTCCGGATTTGCATCGTAAACCCCGTCGATATTGGAAAGAATGAACAACGCATCCATGTCTAGCATGGTGGCAATCAATCCCGAAAGTTCGTCGTTGTCCGTAAACATCAACTCCGTAACGGAAACAGTGTCGTTTTCATTCACGATAGGAATTACGCCATTTTCCAGCAATACTTCCATACAGTTCTTTTGGTTCAAATAGTGAAGACGTGTGGCGAAATTTTCCTTCATGGTCAATACCTGTCCGCAGAGAATGTTGTGGTCACGGAAAAATTCGTAATATCTGTTGATGAGTTTAGCCTGACCAATGGCCGAGAACATCTGGCGTTGAGAAACCGAGTCCAATTTTGGGTGGTTTTTTATTTCGCTTCTGCCCGAAGCAACCGCTCCCGATGTGATAAGTACTACCGCTATTCCGTTTTTCTTTAATTCTGCAATTTGATCAACCAAAGCCGACATTCGGGTAATATCGAGTGTTCCGTCTTTGCGAGATAACACATTACTACCAATTTTAATGGCTATTCTTTTGAAGGTTTTCATAATTTTCACTCTTATAGTCTATACAAAGGTAGGATATTTTTCACGAAATAGGTCAAAAGATGCAAAATTTACTTGCTGAACGGGACAATCGGGACTCTGTGAATCGCATTCCCGAGAAAAATTTTCTAAAAAATACTAATAAAACGAGGGTGTATTAACAGTTTTAAAGGTTCAATGGGTAGAGAAGGGCAAAGGTGGTTATGAATGGAATTAACTGTGGGTAGTTAAAATTCTAAAATAATGCCATGTGGAGGGGGTGAAAAAGACGCTGTCAATAGAGTTTTACTTAAAAATAATTAAAAATGCAAATGGAATCTTTAGACTTAAACTTAAAAATGAATATTTATAATAAATTGTAAGTTTTTACATATAATTGATTAAAAAGTTAAAGTGCTTATATTATTTGGATAATAAATTTTCTCATCGTACTTTTGCGACGTTTTAGTAAAAAAGAACAGGTTTTTAGGTATAATTTATTTTTAATTTAAGATGAAAAAGTTAGTCTTTTTAATGACTGCTTTACTGATCTCGCTATCTGCACACGCAGCTTATACTCTATCAGGAAAAGTAGTTTATGAGTCAGACGGAGAGCCTTTGATAGGTGCAACCGTTTTACCTGCCGGCGGAGGAAATGGAGCCGCAACGGATTTTGATGGGAATTTCACAATAACCCTTGAAGATGATGTGAAAGAAATTACCGTATCTTATGTAGGTATGAAAACCATTACTATAGCAGCTACCGACGGCATAGTTATCAAAATGAGTGATTCATCCACAGAATTGGAAGAGGTCGTCGTAACCGCTTTTGGTATGAAACGCGAACGAAAAGCCTTGGGTTATGCCGTTCAAGATTTGAAATCAGAAGATTTAAATACAAAGGGAACAACAGACTTGGCCAACGCCATTCAAGGAAAAATTTCAGGAGTCGATATTCGCCCGTCTTCGGGTATGCCGGGAGCTTCTTCCAATATCGTCATCCGTGGAGCACGTTCATTCGAAGGCAGTAACCAACCGCTATATGTAGTGGACGGTATGCCAATCAATACAGAATCAGATTATCGTAATGCTGCCAATACGGCAACATCGGGTACTACCTACTCACAACGTAGTTTGGATATCAATCCGGAAGACATTGAATCCATCAACGTGTTGAAAGGTCAGGCAGCCGCAGCGCTTTATGGTATCAGAGCTTCGAACGGTGTGATTGTCATTACAACAAAACGCGGTTCTCAGGAAAAAGGTCGTCCGCACATTTCGTTGACTACTAGTTTGAGCGCCGACGTGGTTTCTCGTCCTTTCGAGCACCAGACTAAATATGCGCAAGGTTCAAACGGACTGTTCACTCCATCCAATTCCATGACATGGGGTCCTGAAATCAGCCAGTTGCCGAACGACCCTGTTTATGGAGGTAACGGCAAAGGTCATGACGGCATGTACTTTAACCCTACTTATCAAAAGGCCGGTTATCTTGACGGAACTGGATGGGTACGTCCTTCAATCTTCAACAACACTAGTGACTTCTTCAATACAGGTTTCACAGAAAATACAACCATCAACTTGTCACAAGCCGTTGAGAGGGCCAACTACTCATTCAGCTTGAGCAACGCTCACCAAGAAGGTGTGATTCCTTCAACAGGCATGGACCGTTGGGGCGCACGCGGTTTGGTGGACTGGACTATCAACGATGAGTGGAAAACAGGTTTCTCTGTGAACTATACCAGCACAGAGGTGACTTCAGCTCCGGGTGGTAACTCGGGTATCATGAACGTGCTTTATTCAGCTCCGGCTGAATACGACTTGGCAGGTGTGCCTTATCACATGCCAGGCAAGCCTGAAGAACAAACTTTGTTCCGCCGCAAGTCGTTCAACAACCCTTACTGGTGGGCTGAAAACAACGAATACCGCCAACACACCAACCGTGTATTCGGTAATGCTTATTTGGAATACAAACCGAAATGGGCGCAAGGTGAAAATTACAATTTCACTATTCGCGAACAAGCAGGTCTTGACGTATATACCAACGACAACCGCGAAATCCAAGAATACGGTTCAGCGGATTACGCAGAAGGTCACATTACGAACAAAGGTGTTACCAACAACACTTTCAACAACTTGATTACCGCTAACTTCTCAACTCGCTTCGGTGCTGACAAGGAATGGGCTTTGGATGTGATGGTAGGTAATGAAATCAACCACCAACAATTACGTGACTGGTGGTACGAAGGTACAGGCTTTAACTTCTACGGAATGCCGACCATCAGTAACGCAAAATCTTACAGCTCAGCAGAGGCTACATATGCAGAACGTTCTGTGGGTATCTTCGGTAGTGCAAACTTATCATGGAGAGATATGCTTTACTTGTCTGTCACAGGCCGTAATGACTGGTTGTCATCTATGCCTCGCAACAGTCGCAGCTTCTTCTATCCTTCAGTTTCTCTTTCTTGGCTGTTCACTCAGTTGCCACAGTTGAGCAACAACGATATTCTTTCTTTGGGTAAGGTTCGTTTGTCGTTCGCACAAGTGGGACAAGCCGGTGGATATGTGGATAACTTCTATTTCACTCCGGGCTACGGAGGCGGTTTCTATCAAGGTTCACCAATGGGATACCCATTCCATGGTGTAGGTGCATTCGTTCCTTTCTTCAAGGCGTTTGACGAAAACTTGAAACCTCAAAATACATTGAACGTCGAAGCCGGTGTGGATTTGAGCTTCTTCCATGACCGTTTGCGTCTGGACTATACATATAGCTACCAGGATGTCACTGACCAAATTATGAATGTGCCTCAAGCAGGTTCAAGCGGTTATCAGACAATGTTGACCAACGGTGGTGAAATCATTACCAATTCACACGAAATCAACTTGAACGCTACGATCTTCGAGAACAAGGACTGGACTGTAGATTTCGGTACTTCATTTACTAAAGTACATAACTATGTGAAGAAATTGGCTGACGGTGTGGAATCAATCATGTTGACCGGTTATCAAACTCCGCAAATCCGTGCACAAGTGGGACAAACTTATCCGATTATCTACGGTATCGGTTATCAACGTGACCCGGAAGGCAGAATCATTTTGGATAAGGACAACGGATATGTTCCTATGGCAACAGCAAGCGATATCAATTTGGGTGAAGCGTCACCTAACTTCAATATGGGATTCAATTTGGCAGTACGTTACAAACGAGTTTCCTTGTCAACTACATGGAGCTACCAAAACGGCGGAAAGATGTTCCACGGTTC
>JAHHQT010000054.1 GCA_020026215.1 Muribaculaceae bacterium | reverse complement strand
ATTTACATTTTATGATTGATAGCAACGAAATTTTTTGTGAAAATATATTATCTTTGAACAAAATTTTATGAAATATGATTATTAAAGAAGCAAAATTTATCCAAAGTAATACTGATGTAAATAAATGTCCGAACACAAACTTTCCTGAATATGCTTTTATTGGTCGTTCAAATGTGGGAAAATCTTCATTGATTAATGCATTGACTGGGAGAAAAAGTTTGGCAATGACTTCATCAAAACCAGGTAAGACTATGTTGATAAATCACTTCTTAATTAATAATGAGTGGTACATTGTCGATCTTCCTGGATATGGCTATGCACAGAGAGGAAAGGAGTCTCGTGTTCAATTCAAGAAAATGATTGAAAACTATATTTTGGATAGAGAACAGATGACCAATCTTTTTGTATTGGTGGATTCACGTCATTCTCCTCAAAAAATAGACCTTGAGTTTATCGAATGGTTGGGCGAAAATGGTGTGCCTTTTAGCTTGGTATTCACTAAATTGGACAAGATGGGAGTGGAAGTAGGTCGTAGAAATATGGAAGCCTACAAAAAAGAATTGAAAAAACAATGGGATGAACTTCCTCCTATTTTTGCCACTTCAAGTGTGGATAATCGCGGAAGGGAAGAATTGCTTGATTATATTGAGGAAATGAACAAGCTATAGTTATGAATGATAGATTAATGCATATAAATACATTATAATCTGTTGTAAGATGTCATAAATTTTTTTCGTTTTAATTTTGTTTTAATTTAAAATGTTTTTAACTTTGTCAGAAATAATCACAGAATGAATAACAATTACGCATATTATTTCTACTTTTACTTTTATTTTGGCAAAGAATAAGAGCGGGATAATATGTTAACAAAATAAAGAAACACATTGTAAAATGATGATAAAAAGTCCCGCAGTTTTGTGGGACTTTTTCTTTTATAATATATTTAGTATGACAAAAAGAATATTAATACAAGGAGTGGATGGCTGTTTCCATGATGCAGCTGCTCGTAGTTATTTCGAAGGTGAAGAGGTCGAAATAATTCCGTGTGACACATTCAATTCCATGTTTGAATATTTGGAACAGGACTCGTCTCTAATGGCTGTTATGGCTATTGAGAATACTATAGCTGGGAGCCTTTTGCAAAACCATGAATTGCTTCGCAAAAGTAACACTAAAGTTATTGGTGAATATAAAATGAGAATTTCGCATGTGATTGCGGCTTTGGAAAATCAGAAATTGCAGGATTTGTCAGAGGTGAATTCTCATCCTATGGCGTTGATGCAATGCGAAGAGTTTTTGTTACAACACAAAAACTTGAAAATGGTTGAAAAATCAGATACTGCAGGTAGTGCTAAGGAAATTGCTGAAAAACAATTGTTGGGACATGCCGCAATTTGTGGCGAATTTGCTGCTAATCTCTATGGATTAAATATTTTGCAAAAGGGTATTGAAACAAATAAACGCAATTTTACTCGTTTTTTGGTTTTGGCTGATAATTCTTATGAAGAATATTGTAACAATAAAATAGATAAAGCGTCATTGGTTTTTACTCTGCCTCACACTAATGGTAGTTTGGCAAAAATTCTAACGATTTTTTCTTTTTATGATTTGAACTTATCAAAGATTCAGTCTATACCATTGATTGGTCGTGAATGGGAATATCGATTTTTTGTGAATCTGACATTTAATGACTATACAAGATACAGGCAATCAATAGAGGCTGTTAAACCTCTAATCAGTGAATTCAAAATACTTGGAGAATATTCTAAATTTTCGAACGATGAAAGCAAATAATATAATACCTGCTAACAGAGTAACATCTGTAAAGGAATACTATTTTTCTCGCAAATTGAAAGAAGTTGCTAAATTAAATAGCGAGGGAAAAGATATTATCTCATTGGGTGTCGGTGGACCGGACAGACCACCATACGATTCCGTTATCCAAACTTTATGCGATGAAGTGATAAAGTCTGATGCGCATAGTTATCAGTCTTATGTTGGCTTGCCAGCTTTGCGCAAAGCCTATTCTGAATGGTATAAAAATTGGTACGGTGTATCGTTGAATCCTGATAATGAGATTCTGCCTTTGATTGGTTCAAAAGAAGGTATATTGCATATTTCAATGGCTTTTTTGAATGAAGGTGATGGTGTATTAGTTCCTAACCCTGGTTATCCTACCTATACTTCAGTGAGTAAATTGTTGGGAGCAGAGATATTTTCCTACAATTTGAAAGAAGAATTGGGTTGGTATCCTGATTTTGACGAATTGGAAGAATTGCCTTTGGAAAAAGTCAAATTGATGTGGGTGAATTTCCCAAATATGCCAACTGGTGCTAAGGCTTCAAAAGAATTGTTTGAAAAGATTATAGCTTTCGGTAAAAAGCACAATATTCTAATCATTAATGACAATCCATACAGTTTTATCTTGAATGATAATCCCATCAGTATATTGTCGGTTGAAGGTGCTAAAGATATAGCCATTGAATTGAACTCATTGAGTAAATCTCATAATATGGCAGGGTGGAGAATGGGTATGCTTGCTTCCAATCCTCAATTTGTGGAATGGATTTTGAAGGTTAAATCCAATATTGATTCAGGACAGTTCAAGCCGATGATGATGGCTGCTATTCATGCTTTGTCATGTGAAAAAGAATGGTATTTGGAATTAAATAAAGTTTATAGAGAAAGGCGTAAAGTTGCTGAGAAAATCATGAGCGAATTGAATTGCGAATTTGACGCAACGCAACAAGGCTTGTTCCTGTGGGGTAAGATTCCTGCTGATGCGGAATCTTCTGAAAAATTTGCAGACAATATTTTATATAATGCATCTGTTTTTATTACCCCTGGTTTTATTTTCGGCTCAAATGGTGAACGATTTATTCGTATATCGCTATGTGCTACAGTCGAAAAAATGGAAGAGGCTTTGTTGAGAATTAAAAAAATGAAACAATAAAAAATAATAATATGGAAAGTATTAAGCCATTACAATTTGATGGTGTAAGCACCAAACGACCGATGGTTATTGCTGGGCCTTGTAGTGCTGAATCGGAAGAACAGATTTTGACAACAGCTCACGACTTGTCAAAAGCAGGTGTAAAAATATTTAGAGCAGGTATCTGGAAACCCAGAACAAAACCAGGAGGCTTTGAGGGTGTTGGTTTGATTGGTTTGCCATGGCTGCAAAAGGTCAAGAAAGAAACGGGTATGCTGGTGGCGACAGAAGTGGCTACACGTGCCCATGTGGAATTGGCATTAAATGCTGGTATTGATATCCTTTGGATTGGTGCACGCACATCTGCCAACCCATTTGCCATGCAGGAAATTGCTGATACTTTACAAGGTGTTGATATTCCTGTCCTTGTAAAAAATCCTGTAAATCCTGATTTGGAATTGTGGATTGGAGCTATGCAACGTCTTAAAAATGCGGGTATAACTCGCATCGGCGCTATTCATCGTGGATTCAGTGCTTATGGCAAACACATTTATAGAAATATGCCTCAATGGCACATTCCAATTGAATTGCAACGCCGTTTCCCGAATTTGAGCATTTTCTGTGATCCGTCACACATGGGCGGTAAAAGAGAATTGATAGCTCCTCTTTCTCAACAGGCTATGGATATGGGATTTGACGGATTGATGATTGAATCACACTGTAATCCTAATTGTGCATTGAGTGACAAGGATCAACAAATAACACCGGAAATCTTGAATATCATTATGAATACTTTGGTTGTTCGCGATACTACTCAAACTACAGAAAGTCTAACTTTGCTTCGTCAACAAATTGACCAAATTGACAATGACTTGATTGAAGCACTGGGTAAACGAATGAGAATATCAAGAGAAATTGGTCAGTACAAAAAGGAGCATAGTATGCCTGTCGTTCAAACAAACCGTTATGACAGTATTTTGAATTCACGTGCCCAATTAGCCATTGAAATGGGAATGAGTGGTGATTTTATGAAAACAGTTTACCAAGCTATTCACGAAGAATCAGTAAGACAACAAATAGAAATTTTAAATAAATAATTTAACGATGAGAATTTTGATAGTTGGAGCCGGCAAAATGGGAACTTTCTTTTCCGATTTACTGTGCTTAAACCATACTGTCGCTATATACGATAGAAATATTGAAAAGTTGAGATTTACTTTCAATACATTGCGCTTTACTTCTTTGGAAGAAATACGAGAATTTAATCCTGAATTGGTGATTAATGCAGCAACTGTAAAATATACATTGGATGCTTTTGCCATGATTGAACCATATTTGGAGAAGACTTGTATTTTGGCAGATATTGCATCTGTAAAGAATGGATTGCCTGAATATTATGAAAAATGTGGGCACCCTTATGTAAGTACGCACCCGATGTTCGGTCCAACGTTTGCTTCATTGAGCAATTTGGCAGATGAGAATGCCATTATTATTGAAGAAGGGGACTATATGGGTAAAATATTCTTCAAGGATTTGTACAGCCAGTTACATTTGAATATTTGTGAATATACTTTCAAACAGCATGACGAAGTAATTGCATATTCTCTATCTATTCCGTTTACATCCACATTGGTTTTCGGGAGTGTAACCAAACATCAGGATGCTCCTGGGACAACATACAAAAGACACATGGCGATTGCCCGAGGCTTGATGTCGGAAGACAATTATTTGTTGACAGAAATTCTCTTCAATCCTCATACTGTTGGACAAATCAATCATATCCAAGAGAATTTGGATGAACTGAAAGATATTATTGCAAATAAGGATACGGAAAGGATGAAGGAATTCCTTTCAAAAGTCCGAGAAAATTTGAAATAATTTATAGAGGTATTTATAATGTGCAATGGACCTTACCATTTATTCATGATGGTAAGGTTCATTGTGTAATATGGAGAATGCTCTGTATAGTTGTTCTGTGAAAATAAGACGAATCAAGTCGTGAGGAAAGGTCATCTTGGAGATGGAAATTTTCTCGTTACTTCTTTCTTTAACTTCTTTGGAAAATCCATAAGGACCGCCAATGACAAAAACTAGTCTGCGTGGAACAGACTGCATTTTCTTTTCGATGTATTTGGAGAAATCTACAGAGGTAAATTCTTTGCCGTGCTCATCAAGAAGAACAACATAGTCTGACTTTTCAAAAGAGTTTAACAGACTTTGTCCTTCAATTTCCTTTTGTTGAGGTTGTGTCAGACTTTTAGTGTTTTTAATATCTGGGATATATTTGATTTCAAACGGACAATAATAAGAAATTCGTTTGCTGTAATCGTCAATTCCGTTATTTAGATAACTATGTACTGTTTTTCCAACGACAATGAGGGATATTTTCATAAAAAATCAAATATAATATTTACCTTTGCACTTGTAAATACAAAATTAAAAAATAATTAACAAATTAGATATGAAAACGACAGAAGAATTGATTGATCAATTGTTAGATTTGTCATTTGCTGAAGATATTGGAGACGGTGACCACACAACTTTGTGCTGTATTCCTGAAACAGAAATGGGTAAGCAACATTTATTGATTAAGGAAGATGGTGTATTGGCTGGTGTCGATATTGCATTGAAAGTGTTTAAGAAATTTGACCCTGAATTGAAAGTTACTCTTTTCAAGCACGATGGAGACAGAGTAAAAGTGGGTGATATTGCGTTTGTTGTAGAAGGTAAAGTCCGTTCTTTGTTGCAAACAGAGCGTTTGATGCTTAACATCATGCAACGTATGAGTGGTATCGCTACAATGACAGCCAAATATATGGATGAATTGAAAGGCTTGAAGACAAAAGTTCTTGATACTCGTAAAACTACACCGGGTATGAGAATGCTTGAAAAACAGGCTGTTAAAATCGGTGGCGGTATGAACCACAGAATTGGTCTTTTCGATATGATTCTATTAAAAGACAATCACGTGGATTTTGCCGGAGGTATTACTAACGCTATTCATAAAGCTCAACAATATATCAAAGACAATCACAAAGAAGGCATGAAGATTGAAATTGAAGTTAGAAACTTTGATGAACTTCAAGAGGCTTTGAATTGTGGCGGTATTGACCGTGTAATGTTGGATAACTTCTCAATTGAAAACACAAAGAAAGCTGTTGAAATCATCAATGGCCGTGTGGAAACTGAATCGTCAGGCGGTATCACGTTCTCAACTCTTAGAAGCTATGCAGAATGTGGCGTTGACTATATCTCAGTTGGAGCTCTAACTCACTCTGTAAAAGGGTTGGATATGAGCTTTAAAGCTTGCTAATTGATTTTCACATCAAGCATATTTTGAATATGGAAGTCCTTAAAATCTTTAATGGTTTTATGGGCTTCTTTTTCTATGGTATTATAGGGTAGCGTGGTTGCAAGACCGATAACAATAGCTCCTGCATTCTTTCCAGATTGTATGCCTTGTAGGGAGTCTTCAAAGACATAGCAATTATTGATGTCTATATTCAAGGCTTCTGCTCCCAATAAATAGGGTTCTGGATGAGGTTTGGAATGATGTACCATATCACCCGTGATAAATGCGTCGAAATGTGCTTTGAAGGTTGGATTTTGTGCAAATAGATTTTCCATTTTTTTCATGGAACTACTTGTGACGATAGCACATTTAATTTTGGCTTCGTTTAATTCATCGATGAATCGCATTGCTTCTGCAAATGGGGTATATACCATTGTCTTTTCAAAGACTTTTAGATATTTGCAGATTTCTTCCTGAATTTTAGAATCGGGATAGTACGTTCCTAAAATGGCTTGTAAGGTTGATCCTTTGATTTTAATAGCAAAATTATCTATTCCTGTAGGGAAGATTTTTTCCATCTTGATCCAAAATTCGGTATAGATTGTTTCACTATCTATAACCACTCCGTCCAAGTCAAAAAGTACGCCTTTATCCATATTTGTAAATTTTTCTGCAAATGTAGGCATATATTAGTCAAAAAACGAATAATTTTGTACTTTAGAAAATAATTAGAAAAATTATGGTAGAAGATTTCCAACTTCGTGTATCTCCCAAAACTGCTAGTGACGAGTCTGAATATTTGAAATTGATTGCTGAAAACTCAAAAATTAATCGTGATAGAATCAAATTCTCTCAAATTCTTAAACGTTCTGTCGATGCTCGTCAACGCAATGTAGTGATTAATCTAACGGTTAGATGTTACATTGATGCAATGCCTGATACTACAGCTCGATATACTCCTTACGTCTATGGAGATGTTTCTTCCTCTAAAAGTGTGATAGTGGTTGGTGCAGGTCCTGCAGGATTGTTTGCTGCATTACGCCTTATTGAACACGGTTTGCGTCCTATCGTTTTGGAACGAGGCAAGAATGTGGATGAACGTCGTGTCGATTTGGCTAAAATATCGCGAGAGAAAGTGGTAAATGTCAATTCGAACTATAGTTTCGGAGAAGGTGGCGCTGGTGCATACTCTGATGGAAAATTATATACAAGAAGTAAAAAAAGAGGCTCTGTTGAACGAATATTACAAATATTCAATCAGTTTGGAGCATCTGACAATATATTGATTGAAGCACATCCTCATATCGGTTCCGATAAATTGCCAAAGGTGATTAAGGGAATGCGTGAACAGATTATCAAGAGTGGAGGTGAAGTCCATTTCTCCACATTGGTTACTAATTTGATAATTAATGAAAATACGGTAGTCGGTGTAGAATGTGAAGACGGACAAACATTTGAAGGTCTTGTGATTTTGGCGATAGGTCATTCTGCAAGAGATACCTATAGAATGTTGGATAGCCGAAATATTAAACTTGAACCAAAAGGTATTGCGGTTGGGGTCCGTTTGGAACATCCACAGCATTTGATTGACCAAATTCAATATCACACTAAAGAGGGTAGAGGAAAATACTTGCCTGCGGCAGAATATAACTTTGTTACTCAAGTTGATGGTCGTGGTGTGTATTCATTCTGTATGTGCCCTGGGGGTATCGTTGTACCCGCTGCCAGTGGCCCTAACCAATTAGTGGTAAATGGTATGTCTCCATCCAATCGTGGCTCTCATTGGGCAAATTCAGGAATGGTAGTTGAAGTAAGAACTGAAGATGTTGGCTCTGAATATGATAAATATGGAGCTCTAAAAATGATGGCTTTCCAAGAGTATTTGGAAAAGTTATGCTATGACAGTGCCGGTCAGACTTTAAATGCAGGTGCACAGCGAATGAAAGACTTTGTTGATGGTAAGCCTTCTAAAGATTTACCACGTACGTCATATACCCCAGGGATCCATGTCTCAAGATTGGATCAATGGTTGCCTAAATTTATTAGAGAACGTCTGCAAAAAGGATTTAAGAAATTTGGTATGTTTGCCAAAGGTTTCCTTACTAACGAAGCGATATTGATAGGTGTTGAATCCAGAACGTCATCACCAGTTCGTATTCCACGTGATATTCAGACAATGACTCATATTGATTTCAAAGGTATCTATCCTTGTGGAGAAGGGGCTGGCTATGCTGGAGGTATTGTTTCTGCGGCTATGGATGGTGAGCATTGTGCAGATGCTGTGGCGGAAATATTAAAATAGAAGAGATGGAAAAGAGAGGTGTTTCCTCTGTATCTTTTTTGTTTTGAACATTTCACATCTATTCTTTGCGTATAAGGCTATTCCAATGTTTTATATCATAGGCAGAATTCAAATGATTTGTGATCCCTCTATGATAATCCTGTCGTGTATTATCATACTTTATGTAAAGAATTTAATGAAGTAAGAATAAAATAGTTAAATACATATGAGTCTAATTTAATAAGACCAGATTATTTTGTATTTTTGTATAAAATTTGATTGTAAGAAATGGCAACGATATTAAATATAGAGACAGCTACAGACGTTTGTTCTGTTTGTTTGTCACAAGACGGCGAAAATAAATTCACAAATGCGGACTATAAAGGACATAATCACGCTACTAAATTGAGTGTATTTGTTAAGGATGCTCTTGATTATGCCAAACAATGTGAAATGAAATTGGATGCTGTAGCAGTCAGTGTCGGTCCAGGTTCCTATACGGGATTGAGAATCGGTTTGTCTGAAGCCAAAGGGTTGTGCTTTGGCTTGGATGTTCCTTTAATTGGTGTTGATACTTTGAAAATATTGAGTGTAACAACAATGTTTAGCAAAAATGTTGGTCCTGATGAATTGTTCGTGCCAATGATTGATGCTCGCAGAATGGAGGTCTTTACCGGGGTCTATGATTTGGCTTTAAATGAAGTGATGCCTAATCAACCTATGATTATCGACGAAAACTCATTCTCTGAATTGTTGAGCAAACACAAGATGTTGTTTATGGGTAATGGCGCGGACAAAGTCGCTGAAGTCATCAAACACGAGAATGCAGAATTTGTTTTTGGAGTACAATTGAATGCTGTTGATATGATTGCACTTTCCGAGAAGGCATTTAGAGAACAAGACTTCTTGGATTTGGCTTATTCAACTCCAAAATACTTAAAGAAATTCCAAGCAACAACTCCTAAAAAGTCTGTTTTAGGACTATAAACAAGAGAACTATGCTAGAATACAATACACAAAGAGAAAAATTGGTTTTGCCGGAATATGGTCGTAATGTTCAACAAATGGTTGATTATTGCATGACAATTCCAGACAGAGAGGAACGCACTCGTTGTGCACATGCCATTATTGGCATTATGAGCAATTTGTTTTCCAATCAAAGAGATCTTGACGATTTCAATAAAATGCTTTGGAATCAGTTGGCCATCATGTCTGATTTCAAATTGGACATTGACTATCCATGTGAAGTGATTCGTCCTGAGAATCTTTATTCAAAACCGGAAAGAGTCAATTATGAATTGAGACCTATCAAACTCCGTCACTATGGTAAGACTTTGGAGAATTTGATTAAGATAGCTTCTGAAATGCCAGAAGGTGAAGAACGAGAACAATTGGTTATGATGATTGCTCATCACATGAAGAAATTGATGTTGGCGGTCAATAAAGATGGCGTTGAGGATGAAAAAATTTTTAAGGATTTGGCTCATTACTCAAAAGGTAGAATTGTTTTGAATCCTGAAACTTGTAAATTGAGAGACTTTAAAGAGTTGACAGCCCAAAACAGTGGCTCAAAGAAATCTAAAAAGCGTAAATAGATGATTCTTGAAGACGAATTAGTCAAGATAGGGCAGTACAATAAATCTCATGGGGTAAAAGGTGAGATTTCAGCTACTTTTTTTATTGATGTTGACAGTGTTGAAGATTTGTCAACATTGATTTGTCTTGTAGATGGTATCTATGTGCCATTTTTTGTAGAGTCCGTGCGACCTAAGAATGATTCTACATTGCTGCTGAAACTTGTCGGAATTGAAGACGAAAAGTCCCTTAAATTTCTTGTTAATAAAGACATCTTCGCTTTAAAAAAGGAAGTGTCTGATGAAGAGCAAGTCTATTGTGACTATTTCGTGGGATTTGAAATTTATGATGTTGAAAACCACTATATAGGTGAAATTGTCGATGTGGATGATACTACTGAGAACGCATTGTTTATTGTTGAAAAAGAGGATGATACGTTCTATATCCCGATAACAGAAGATTTTATTACAGATATAGATGAAGAAAATGAGCGTTTGACAATGAATTTGCCTGAAGGTATGGTCAGTACTCAAATGAATTAATAATACTGAATAAAAATTTATATTATGGCTGAAGATAACAATTCAATGGAATATAATGAAGATGATGCTATAGAGTACATCTTGTCAAAGTTGCCTGCTGAAGTTTCAGAGCAATATACGGATAATGATATTCTTTTAATCATAGATACGATTTTTGATTTCTATGATTCAAAAGGTTTCTTTGATATTAGTATCACTGATGATGAAGACTCTTTCGAAGAGGGAGAGCTTATTGAATTTGTAAAGAAAGCAATAAAGAAAGATAAAGCAAACAAGGTTAAACTGGAAGATGTTGCTAACATTGTTTTGTTGGAATTGGAATATGAAGATTCCATTAATGGTGGCTTGTAAATATGAAGAATTATATCAATAGAATTATCGTATCTCTTATTGCGATAGTAACTGCAATCTCTTTTTCAAATCAAGTACATGCGTTTAATAAGAAAAATACGGCGAAGGAAACTGTATTGTCGTCAGAACAATTGTACGATTTGTCATTAGAGGACAATTTGGTTACTCCGGATTTAGGTTCACAAAGAAAAAATATTAAGGAATATCAGAGAGTACAAGCCCGTAAACTTGCTGCTGCGGGTTATTATGTTGAAACGACAAGAGGAGGAGAGGTGATTATTGTGACTATTCAGAGTGATGAATTGTTTACTCCAAATACAAAAACATTGAAACCCAAAGCTTCAAAATTATTGCATCCATTTGTGAACTTTTTGAATGTTCCCGACATGTATCGCATGATGTTGGTGATGCATAGTGACAATACTGGTACTGAAAAATATACCGACAATTTGTCGAATGACAGAGTTCTTGTTGTATTGGATTGGTTCCAGAAACAGACTAAAAATACTGAATATGTGATACCTTATGGTATGGGGGCTGCTGATCCGCTTTATCCAAACAATTCAATGGATAATCGTTCCAACAACCGTCGCCTTGAAATTTATCTTGTTCCTGGTAATAAGATGATTGAAAAATCGGAGCATAAGGCTTTAAATTATTAGTCTTAAATATATTTGACGTATAACTTTGCTAATTAGATAACAAACTCTAACTTTGCAAAAAATTATAGAATAATGGCAAAAGAGCTTAAGAATTTTACAAAACGTAGCGAAAACTATTCGCAATGGTATAATGAGTTGGTAGTGAAAGCCGACTTGGCTGAACAATCAGCTGTGCGTGGTTGTATGGTTATTAAACCTTATGGCTATGCTATTTGGGAAAAAATGCAACAACAATTGGACAAAATGTTTAAAGAAACAGGTCACGTTAATGCTTACTTTCCACTTTTAATCCCGAAATCTTTCCTTAGTAGAGAAGCTGACCACGTTGAAGGTTTTGCTAAAGAATGTGCAGTTGTCACTCACTACAGATTGAAAAACGCAGAAGACGGTAGCGGTGTCGTTGTTGATCCGGCTGCTCGTTTGGAAGAAGAATTGATTATTCGTCCTACTTCAGAAACAATTATCTGGAATACATATAAAAACTGGATTCAATCTTATCGTGATCTTCCTATCCTTTGTAACCAATGGGCTAATGTATTCAGATGGGAAATGAGAACTCGTATGTTCTTGAGAACTGCTGAATTCTTGTGGCAAGAAGGTCATACAGCTCACGCTACTAAAGAAGAAGCATTGGAGGAAGCTAAAAAGATGTTGAATGTATATGCTACATTCGCTGAAAAATATATGGCTGTTCCTGTTATCAAAGGTGTGAAAACTGCTAACGAACGTTTTGCAGGTGCTTTGGATACATTTACTATCGAAGCTATGATGCAAGATGGTAAAGCATTGCAAGCTGGTACTTCTCACTTCTTAGGTCAAAAC
>JAHHQT010000053.1 GCA_020026215.1 Muribaculaceae bacterium | reverse complement strand
TCTTTCAAAGAAGTATTCAAGCGCCAAATTCCTATTATTGAAGAAAACGAAGATTAATTGTTGTAAGAGACAATATGACAAATTTTAATGACGAACTTTTAAAAGATTGCATCGATTGGGCTAAAGAAGCAGGCAAAATACAGTTAGGATATTTCCGCAGCCAAAATTTGGACATCAAGACTAAATTCAACTACAGCGACGTAGTCACTGCAGCCGACAAGGCTTCTGAAAAGTTAATCATTTCAAATATTCAGACAAAATATCCTTCCCACTCCATCCTTTCAGAAGAATCAGGACAAAACGAGGTGGAAAGTGACTATAAATGGGTCATTGACCCGCTAGACGGAACAACTAATTTTAGTAGTGGATTACCTGAATTTTGCGTTTCAATCGGAATTCAATACAAAGGAGAAACAGTAGTAGGCGTTGTATTCGCTCCATATATCAATGAATTGTTTTATGCCGTAAAGGGCAAAGGAGCATTTCTTAACGGAAAGCAAATCACTACCAAACATACTGACAGTTTACACCAAGCCGTAGTAGCGACAGGATTCCCTGTAGATAAAGACAGAAATCCTGACAACAATATGGACAATGTCAAACGAGTTCTACCTCATGTCAGAGGATTACGCAGACTGGGTGCAGCAGCTGTCGACATCAGCTATGTTGCCGCAGGATTCCTTGACGGATATTGGGAACTCAACCTTCACGAATGGGACGTATGTGCCGCATTGCTGATAGCTGAAGAAGCCGAAGCAGAATACGATTTCTTCCGTAACGACAGAAACGTTTCCGTGATGGTAGCTAACTCGGGAATAGCAAAAGCTCTTTCCTCTTTAATTTCAAGAAAAGCATTTAAAGAATAATCTCATTTGAATAAAAACAAAAAAGGCTCATTCTAAGCAGTAGGATGAGTCTTTTTATTTTTCAGTTGACATTTACCAGTTCAATCTCAAAAATTAACGTAGAGTGACGCGGAATACCGTTAGAACCTTTCGAACCATATCCCAGCTCGGCAGGAACATAAATTTTCCACTTATCCCCCACTTTCATCTTCGGCAATGCCATTTGCCAGGCAACAATCAGTTCCTGCAAACGGAAGGCATCAGGATAACCCTGCTGAGTATTATCATCAAACACATGTCCGTCAATGGTTACACCCTTATAATAGACCGAAACCACATTAGCAGATGTTGGAGACACACCACTACCCTCTTTCAGTACTTCCACTAGCAAACCTTTGCCAATATTCTGTACATTTTCCTTCTTTGCAACTTCCTGCAAAAACTCTTCGTTTTTGATTTTATATTGAGATACTTTTGCCATAACTTTTCATTTTGGTTACGAAGATACAAAATATCCGAGATACATAAAACTTTGTTTTTAATTGGTTCAATATTGCTTTATCAAGTCTTTTAGGTAATTTTGTAAGGTTCAAGAATCTATTTAACGATTATAGAGAAAAGCTAAGAGGAGTTTAAGCTCACATTTAACCTTTTACACGAAACTATATACAATATGAATAATTCGCACTTATATCAAGCCCTATTAGATTTTAAAGGAGCACAAGGGAAAGAAGAAAATTTAATTACAGAATTCAATAAAATTGCTGAAGCTGCATTTCACTCAGGTTATTTTATTATTAATAATGGAACCGAACTAGAATACAAAATCGAGATTACTTGTATCGAATTTTATTACCATGAAGATGATGGATATATCAAGGATGAAAAGAAATACCTCAAAGGGAAAGAGGAATTTGGCTATCAAATTGGCGCAATCTGTCCAAACCCATCCGGTATAGACGTACTTTTCGACAGTCCTCAAAAAGAGTATCATGCTTCATTCTTAATCAGAGGATACAAAGCTGTTGAAAATGGGATTTGTTATGAAAATAACAAAAAATCAAAAACTTGGAATACACAAGATTTATGGTATGATTTATTCGGAGGTGCAAATATGCTAAATAAAGGAAGATTTAGTATAGAGTGGATAAATAACGATAACTATCAACCCAATATATTCACTCCACACCGCATAGAAAGAATTAATCTACATGACGGAAGACTTTGGGGTTACACTAAATATAAGTTATAATAATATTAGAACAATACAAGGATTTTGTTTATTTCTCAAAATGGTTAAAAGCAGACTACCCTATAATTTACAAAGGACTCACTGAAATTCTCGATGCAAATAGGGTAAATTACGACATTCTTCAATATACAAAAGACTATTGGTGCAGAGATTATATGCCTATAAAAAACAGACGCTGAAGCATTCTCCCAAATACAAGCATTATACCCTCAATACAAAGAGCGAATCTACCAAGTACAAATGGCTTCTTTAATCGAAAGATGGGGTGGCGCATTAAATTGTTGCATATGGACTATAAGGAAAAAGTTTGACATCTGATTAAATATTACATTTTATAACAGACAAATAAAAAAGCGGGTGACCAAATGGTCACCCGCTCATTATTATATTGAAAATATTGAAATATTAGTCTTTCAATTTCATTTTCAAATATTCACGGTTCATGCGTGCGATATTGCTCAAAGAAACATTCTTTGGACATTGCGCAGCACAAGCACCAGTGTTAGTACAGTTACCGAAACCAAGTTCGTCCATTTTGCTAACCATAGCACGTACACGACGGCCTGCTTCAACTTGACCTTGTGGAAGAAGAGCAAATTGGCTAACTTTTGCAGAAACGAACAACATTGCAGAACCATTCTTACAAGCAGCTACACAAGCACCGCAACCGATACATGTTGCTGAGTCCATAGCTTCGTCAGCAGCTTCTTTAGAGATAGGAATTGCATTAGCATCACCTGCACCACCACAGTTGAATGATACATAACCACCAGCTTGTTGAATTTTATCAAATGCTGAACGGTCAACCATCAAGTCACGGATTACTGGGAATGCAGCAGAACGCCAAGGTTCGATAGTAATTGTATCACCGTCATTGAATTTACGCATGTGTAATTGACAAGTTGTGATGCTACCAACAGGACCATGAGGGTGACCATTGATATAAAGAGAACACATACCGCAAATACCTTCACGACAGTCGTTATCATATACAACCGGTTCTTCTCCCTTTTCGATCAATTGCTCGTTAAGCATATCAAGCATTTCAAGGAAACTGATGTCGGTTGGTACATTATCTAGAGCGTAATCAACGAAATTACCCGGTTCTTTAGGACCGCGTTGACGCCAAATTTTTAACTTTACATTGATTGATTTTTCCATTTTAGCTAAAATTTAAATGCCATGTGGCGGTTCTACTAAGACTTATAGTTACGAGTTTGAACTTTGATAGCTTCGTAAGTCAACGGTTCTTTCAACAAGATAGGTTTTTGACCTTCTCCTGCATATTTCCAACAGCTAACGTACATGTATTCATCATCACGACGTTGAGCTTCACCATCAGCAGTTTGGTATTCTTCACGGAAGTGAGCACCACAAGATTCGTTACGGTGTAGAGCGTCAATTGCCATCAATTTACCAATAGTGATGAAGTCTTCCAAACGAAGTGCTTTTTCAAGTTCCACGTTCAATGTATCAGCTTGACCTGGGATGAACAAGTTAGTTTCAAATTCTTTCTTAACTTCGTCGAATTGAGCGATAGCTTTAATCAATGATTCAGCTGTACGGCCCATACCAACCAAGTTCCACATGATAAGACCTAATTCTTTGTGAATAGAGTCGGCAGAACGTTTACCCTTGATATTCATCAAGCGTTCGATACGTGCGCGAACTTTCTTTTCAGCTTCAACGAATTCAGGAGCATCAATTGATGGGTGTTTAACCTTGATTTGGTCTGACAAGTAGTTTTGCATTGTGTAAGGCAAAACGAAATAACCATCAGCAAGACCTTGCATCAATGCAGAAGCACCTAGACGGTTACCACCGTGGTCAGAGAAGTTAGCTTCACCAATCGCAAACAAACCTGGAATAGAAGTTTGCAATTCGTAGTCAACCCAGATACCACCCATTGTGTAGTGAGATGCCGGGAAGATCATCATTGGAGTCTTATATGGATTATCATTTGTAATCATTTCATACATTTGGAACAAGTTACCGTAACGAGCAGCGATAACATCTTCACCAAGACGATTGATAGCGTCAGAGAAGTCCAAATATACAGCGTTACCTGTACCGACACCGAAACCTGCATCGCAACGTTCTTTAGCAGCACGGCTGGCGATGTCACGAGGACAAAGGTTACCAAATGCAGGATAACGACGTTCCAAGTAATAGTCGCGGTCTTCTTCTTTGATTTCAGTTGGTTTCAATTTGCCAGCGCGGATTGCTTCAGCATCTTCTTTCTTAGCAGGAACCCAAATACGACCATCGTTACGAAGTGATTCAGACATCAAAGTCAATTTAGATTGACCTTCGCCGTGCTTAGGAATACAAGTCGGGTGAATTTGAGTAAAGCAAAGGTTAGAAAGATATGCACCATGTTTGTAGCATTGAACAGCAACAGAACCGTTACAACCCATTGCGTTAGTTGACAAGAAGAATACACGTCCGTAACCACCAGTTGCAACAACTACTGCGTGAGCAGCATAACGTTCGATTTCACCAGTGATAAGGTTACGTACGATGATACCACGTGCGCGACCATCAACAACAACCAAGTCAAGCATTTCGCGACGAACGAATGATTTAACTTGACCTTTCTTGATTTGGCGGTTCAATGAAGAATATGCACCAAGAAGAAGTTGTTGACCAGTTTGACCTTTAGCATAGAAAGTACGAGATACTTGAGCACCACCGAAAGAACGGTTAGCAAGCAAACCACCATATTCACGAGCGAAAGGAACACCTTGTGCAACGCATTGGTCGATAATATTGTTTGATACTTCTGCAAGACGGTAAACATTTGATTCACGAGAACGGAAGTCACCACCTTTTACAGTATCATAGAATAGACGATAAACAGAGTCACCATCGTTTTGATAGTTCTTAGCGGCATTGATACCACCTTGAGCAGCGATAGAGTGAGCACGACGTGGAGAGTCTTGAATACAGAAGTTCAAAACATTGAATCCAAGTTCACCAAGAGTTGATGCTGCAGAAGCACCAGCCAAACCTGTACCAACAACGATAATGTCTAGGTGACGTTTGTTAGCCGGGTTAACCAATTTTTGATGAGCTTTATAGTTAGTCCATTTTTCAGCAATTGGACCTTCTGGAATTTTAGAGTCAACTTTTTCGTCAGAATAAACGGCATATTGACCCATTATGCTTGTACTGTCAATGATTTTTTCCATGTTTCAATAAATTTGAAGTGTTAGAAATTATGCCGCAAATTGGCAAGTGAATACAACAGCTTGGATAACAAACAATCCGATAACGATTGTAGCCCACCAATTACCTAAAACTTTGAAACGAGCAATCCATTTGTTGTTTGAAACACCAATTGATTGGAATGCGCTCCAGAATCCGTGAGTCATGTGGAACCATAGAGCCACTAGACCGATAAGGTAAACTGGCAATGTCCATAGTTGACTGAAAGCATTTTCAATGTGATGCATACCATCAGCAGCCAAACTTGCATCTACTGTAGCGTCTGCTTGGTGCAAAAGTTCCACCAATTGCATTTTTGCCCAGAATTGTGCGAAGTGTACAACCATGAATGCAATAACAATAATACCAAGAACAAGCATGTTTTGAGATGCCCATTCTACACTCTTTGGACGAGCAGTAACTGCATAACGGTCATTACCACGAGCTTTACGGTTTTGAAGAGTCAACCAGAAAGCGTAAATGATGTGAGCAATGAAACCAGCAGCCAATACAGCTGTAGCGACCAAAGCATACCAATTAGCTCCCAAGAATTCACAAACAGCATTGTATGCGCTTCCTGAAATAAGAGCTACCGTATTCATTAATACGTGAAAGGTCACAAATAGGAGTAAGAAAAGTCCTGTGATGGACATCACTACTTTTCGTCCTAATGATGAATTCGTTAACCACATAGTAGTTTTGTAATTTAGTTATTAATAATGTTATTTGTAATTAATTCGTTTTTCAAACAAGAATCGATGGTACAAAATTACCCTTTTAAAATCAAATATGGAAATTAATCTTGATTTAATTGTCTAAAATTTTCAGATAAATACACATTTTATAACAAAAAGTCATATAGATAGATAAGAACGAGTCCAAATAAGCCTTGTAGCTATGTTTCACGACCAATTTTCTTGAATATTTTCTGGCAAAAAGGAAGTTCTTATTCAAGAATATTACATATATATAAATATGTATAAAAAGAGACTCTAAAACAAATTAGAGTCTCTTTTTGATATTAAATTTTCTACTTAATTCAAATCATTTACGTTTTTTGCTACCCTTTTTGGATTGTTTTTGCGCTTTTTCCTTTGATTTGGATTTAGCTTTGGATTTTGACTTCGAACCATTCTTTGTGCCTGAACTTGTTTTCACTTCGCCATTCTTGTTAACTGAAACCTGAGGAACACCATTTTCATCCACAATGGCAAAATCAAGTTGCTTCTTATTCAAATCAGTGCGAGCCACTTGAACTTTCAACTTGTCACCCAATTGGTAAACGCGCTTCTTGCGACGACCAATCAAACAATAGTTCTTTTCATCAAATTCATAATAGTCATCACCCAAATCACGGATTGGCACCATACCTTCACACTTGTTTTCTTCAAGTTCAACATATAGTCCCCATTCGGTAACTCCGGAAACAGAGCCTTCATAGACTTCGCCCATGTGATCGGCCATGAATTCGACTTGTTTGTATTTGATGGAAGCACGTTCAGCATTGGCTGCCAATTGTTCCATGTCTGATGAATGCTTACATTCATCTTCCAATTTAGCGGCATTCACGCTACGTCCGCCTGCCAAATATTTCTCCAACAAACGGTGTACCATCATATCTGGATAACGACGGATAGGAGAAGTAAAGTGAGTATAGTAATCAAACGACAATCCGTAGTGACCGATATTGACAGTTGAATAGACAGCTTTCGACATGGAACGGATTGCTAAGATGGAAAGCAAGTTTTCCTCCGGTTGCCCCTTCACTTTTGCAAGCATCTTGTTCAACGAATTGTTCATATCTGAACGTTTGCCTTTTGTCTTGACTTTATAACCGAAACGGCTGGCAATTGCTGCAAAGTTCATCATCTTGTCAGGGTCAGGATTATCGTGGATACGATAAACAAACGCTTTAGCTTTTTTATTCTTAGGAGCTTTACCTATTGCTGTTGCCACTTGCTTATTGGCCAACAACATGAATTCTTCAATCAACTTATTGGCATCTTTCGATTCCTTGAAGAATACACTGATTGGGTGGCCTTTTTCGTCAATTTCGAAACGCACCTCAGTTCTGTCAAAGTTGACTGCTCCGTTTTCGAAACGGCGTTGGCGCAAACCTTTTGCCAATTTGTCCAACTGTAGAATTTCAGTGGAGTATTCCCCTTCTCCGCTTTCAATAATAGCCTGCGCTTCTTCGTAAGTAAAGCGACGGTTACTCTTGATGACAGTACGGCAAATATGATAGTTGATGACATCTGATGCTTCGTTCAATTCGAACACACAAGAGAATGCCAATTTTTCTTCATTTGGGCGCAATGAGCAAATTCCATTACACAAACGTTCCGGCAACATCGGCACTGTTCGGTCCACCAAATAGACAGAAGTAGCACGCTTTTCAGCCTCTTTGTCAATAACAGAACCCGGAGTTACGTAATGTGTCACATCGGCAATGTGTACACCCACTTCCCAGTTACCGTTTTCAAGCTGACGGATAGACAACGCATCATCGAAGTCTTTTGCATCACGCGGGTCAATAGTGAATGTTGGTACTTCGCGAAAATCTTCTCGCGCTGCAATCACTTCAGCAGTGATGCCTTCATCAATCTTGTCAGCAGCAGCCTCAACATTCTTCGGATAAACATAAGGCAAACCAAACTCAGCCAAAATAGCATTCATTTCTGAGTTGTTTTCACCTGTACGTCCCAAAATATCTACAATGTCACCTGTTGGGCTCTTGTCCTCATCGTCCCATTTTACGATTTTAACAATAGCCTTGTCACCTGTTTTTCCACCCTTCAATTTGTTTTTAGGGATGAAAATATCACAAGCCAAGTATTTACTATCTGTTTGAAGGAAAGCAAAGTTTTTATCCACTTTCAAAGTACCAATAAATACTTGATCTTTCTTTTCTATAATTTCAACGACTTGTGCTTCCGGTTCGAAACCCTTGCGTTGAGCACACAAATGCACCTTCACACGGTCGCCATTGAGCGCATGCATAGAGTTACGTTCTGCAATAAAGATAGGCACTTCTCCATTGTCAATAAGTACACTATTTTTACCATTGCTTCTGCGAACAAATACACCTTCGGAAGCGGTAGTAATTTCAGATGCCTGATATTTCCCCGGGACAAGTTCCACCAAGAACCCCTCCAAAACCAAGTCATCCAACAAGTCGGCAATCATATATTGATATGCACGGCGTGTGATATCCAATTCAAGAGCTACCTCTTTATAGTTATAAGAACCCTTGTTATGCTCATTAAAGAAATCAACTACGGCATCCTTAAAATCATCTTTTTTAGTAGCTTGTACCTTTTCTTTTCTTGCCATATACTAATTTAATCTTTTTGTCTAAGTTAGAATACAAATATATATATTTTATTTTTATCCACATTATAAATGCATCAATTATTTCTTGCAAAAAAATCAAAGAGATTCAACTCTTTTCACACAAGTTAAACCTGTCCAATTCATAGTTCATAGTTCATTTTTAATTTCTATCTTTGCAAAAATTTAATCGGATAACTGAAATGACTGACAAATTAAACTTTGGAAAGACAGAAATCACCAAACTATTTTTCCAAATCTTAATCCCGACCCTTATGGGGATGGTTTTCTCAGCAGCCTTTGTCATTACCGACGGTATATTTGTCGGACAAGGGATAGGTAGCGATGCCATAGCAGCCGTAAATATAACAGCCCCTATTTTTCTAATCAATACAGGTTTCGGATTGATGTTTGGAGTTGGGTCTTCCGTCATTGCGTCCATTTATTTATCTCGAGGGCAAATAGATAATGCACGATTAAATATTACTCATTCCATTGTCATCTGCATTTCATTTTTAGCTGTTATTTGGACCTTTGTTACCATCTTTGCTCCCGAAGTGGCAATTCTATTGGGCAGCTCTGAACGACTTTTACCATTAGTCGTTGAGTACATCTATTGGTTTGTACCTTTCTTGGTATTCAGCGCTATTCTGAGCGCCGGATTGTTCTATATCCGTTTGGACGGTGCCCCCAACTTTGCTATGATATGCAATGTCATTTCTGCAGTCATCAATATTATTCTTGACTATCTGTTCATTTATGTCTTTGAATGGGGAATGTTTGGCGCGGCATTGGCAACCAGTTTGGGCTATATTGTCGGGGCGGCAATGGTACTCATCTACATGAGCAGAAAGTCCTGCAAACTTAGATTTATCGCCTTTGACCTTACTCAGAGAAGTCGTGCTCTCATATCCCGCAACATCAAGAATATATGCAAGTTGGGCTCTTCCACTTTTCTATGCGAGCTGGCCATTGCCTGTATGATGTTTGTTGGGAACTCCATCTTTATGAAATATCTGCACGAAGATGGAGTGGCAGCTTTCAGTGTGGGCTGTTACCTTTTTCCTCTGATATTGATGTTGAATACTGCCATTGGTCAGTCAGCACAACCTATAATCAGCTACAATTATGGAGCGGGCAACATGCAAAGGGTCAAAAAGGCCTTAAATATTGCCATGACATCAGCAATTTTAAGTGCCATAGTCATCATATTAATTCAATTTTTCTTTAGTGGAGAAATGGTAGCAATGTTCATTGATGAAGACAATCCTGCCTATACAATTGCGAGCAAGGGGTTGCCATTGTTTGCATTGGGCTACATCTTCTTTGCCATCAACATTGTAGCCATCAGCTATTTCCAAAGTATCGAAAGAGCGACTCCTGCAACCGTCATCACGGTTCTCCGTGGTTTTATATTTATGATTCCCTGCTTCATCACCCTACCGATATTTTGGGGAGATAAAGGAATGTGGCTGGCAGTACCTGTCACTGAATTAATAACTACATTATATGTATTTTTTATTTTTTTAAAGACCCGACGAAAAAGTTCATACGACAAAATTTAGGAACAAATTCGGGATTCTAATTTCCTCAAAAAAGACAAAAATTGTATCTTTACACCAAACAATGGCAATATGGAATTTAGGACAATTATACCTATCCAGGAAAACGATGTAAAAATTGAGCATGATGACAAAATCATGATGCTTGGGTCTTGTTTCAGTGACAACATTGGCAACCGATTGAAACAGGACATGTTCAATGTTGACATTAACCCGTTCGGAACTCTATACAACCCTTTAAGCATAGCACAGGCGTTACGTAGAATGTTGGACAACAAACCATATTCAAAAACAGAGTTGTTTCAGCACAATAATTTGTGGCATAGTTTCCAACACCATTCTATTTTTTCAAGCCAAGACATCAACAAGGTTTTGGAGAATATCAACCACCGTTTCCATCAAGGAGTTGCCTTCTTAGAAACTGCGAAGGTGTTGATTGTCACATTTGGTACAGCCTATGTATATCGACTCGCTGAAAGCAACGAAATTGTAGCCAATTGCCACAAACTTCCTGCGAAAAATTTCAATAGAAATTTAATTTCAGTTCAAGAAATCACAGATATTTGGAATCCGTTAATCAAAGAAATTCACCAACGTTTTCCTCTCACCCAAATCATATTTACAGTCAGTCCAATCCGTCACCTGTCGGACGGAGCGCACGAGAATCAAATCAGCAAATCGACACTGCTTTTCGCGGAAAATGAGTTGATTGAAAAATTCAATCATTGCAAGTATTTTCCTGCGTATGAAATTATGTTGGATGACCTGCGAGATTATCGATTCTATGCCAATGATATGGTTCATCCGTCAGATATGGCAGTGGAATATATTTACCAAAAGTTTTCAGACTGCAATTTTACAGAACAAAGCAAAATGGCAGCTAAAGAATGTGCCAAACTATTCAAGAGATTGACTCATCGCCAACTCACCGATGATACCCAAGGCATACAGGCATTCCAGAAATCGACAGTCGAGCTCAAAGAAAGACTGATTGCAAAATATCCGTATTTAAAAGATATTACAGAATAAAATGTAGTACTTTTGCAGAAATCTAAAAAGAAATGGATTATTCAATATTAGAAATTGCAGATATAGTCAAAGCAAAAACCCAAAATTTAACATCAGCAACAGTTAATACACTTCTTATTGACTCACGCTCTTTGACTTATCCTGAATCCACCTTATTTTTTGCCATCAAGACAAAAAGTAATGACGGACATAAATACATCAAACAACTATACGACAAGGGAGTACGCAACTTTGTCGTAGAACATATCCCCGAAGAACAATTTGAAGACAACACCAATTTTGTCATCGTTAAAGATACCCTATCAGCACTAAAGCAAGTAGCGAAATATCACCGCCAACGCTTTAATATTCCTGTAATCGGCATTACTGGCAGCCGTGGCAAGACTACGGTAAAAGAATGGCTATATCAATTACTGAGAGACGATTACAACATCGTAAGAAGTCCACGCAGCTATAATTCACAAATTGGAGTTCCTTTATCAATTTGGGACATTGATGACAACACGGAAATAGCCATTATCGAAGCCGGGATTTCCCAACGCAATGAAATGAGCTCTTTGGCTGATATTATCAAGCCAACAATTACAGTCATTACCAATATCGGCAACGAACATGCTGAGGGTTTCGACTCTATCTATGAAAAGAGTACTGAGAAATTGCGTTTGTCTGAAAATAGCGAATGTGTCATTTATAACAACAATGATTCTGTCATATATAGCGGTATCATCAACTTAGGCTATGGCACACAGGAATTCTGCTGGTCGAGATCCAATACCGATGTACCTTTGTTCATTTCATCAGTTATCAAACACAAAAACTCGAC
This sequence comes from Muribaculaceae bacterium, assembly GCA_020026215.1. Lineage (GTDB taxonomy): Bacteria > Bacteroidota > Bacteroidia > Bacteroidales > Muribaculaceae > Limisoma. Next base: position 607 of record JAHHQT010000053.1, on the reverse strand, counting down.
AACCATCAATTTTTCATTTTTGCTGTCAGACAAATCAATTACAATTCCATTCACTACAAATTATGCGATTGAGAATGCCATCAACTGCCTGGCTACCTTGTACAGCCTGAAAATTGAGATTGACGACAATATCATCCAACGATTTGCAAAACTTACCCCTGTCGGCACACGTATTGATGTAAGCGAAGGTGTAAACCAATGTCTGATTGTTTACGACACCTATACCTGCGATTACAAGTCTTTGGCACAATCCATTGATTTCACGAATCGCAGAGCCACAGCCATTCGTACCTCAAAGGTAATTCTATCGGATGTATTGGAAGAAAACATCCCCGAAAAGGAAGTTTACCAAAACATCGCCAATCTTTTGAAAATCAAAAATATCAAACGATTAATCGGCATTGGTAAAAAAATCTCGAAATATGCAGAGTTGTTTGAATGTGATGCACAATTCTTCACCTCAACGGAAGAAATGGCGAAGAACTTGTCACAAAGCGATTTTTCCAATGAATTGATATTTATGTGAGACGCTACGTGAAAAGCGTTGTCATCTTAACCCTTATCTTTTATTCCCTCTATATCTCCAAACTCCTCTTTATCTATTCTT